>JAGQUE010000258.1 GCA_020438665.1 Nocardioidaceae bacterium
TGAAGATGGCCACGCCGTTGCCGTACTGGTGCTCGTTGGGCAGGCGGATGGCCTCCTCGAAGGAGTTGGCGCGGACCATGACGAGAACCGGGCCGAAGATCTCCTCCAGGTAGATGGACATCTCCGGGGTGACCTTGTCGAAGAGGGTGGGGCCGATGAAGAAGCCACCGCCCAGGGACTCGCCCTCGAACTCCTTGTCGGAGAGGTCGATGCCGCGGCCGTCGACGACGATGTCGGCACCGGCCTGCACGCCCTCCTCGATGAGGCGGTTGACGCGGTCGAGCGCGGACTGCGCCACGAGCGGGCCGTAGTCGACGCCCTTCTCCAGGCCGTGGCCGACGGTGAGGTTGCCGATGCGCTCGACGATGGCCGCCTTGAGGCGCTCGGCGGTCTCCTCGCCCACCGGGACTGCGACGGACAGGGCCATGCAGCGCTCGCCCGCGGAGCCGAACGCGGCGGCGGCGAGGTGGTCGGCGGCGAAGTCGAGCTCGGCGTCGGGCATCACGATGGCGTGGTTCTTGGCCCCACCCAGGGCCTGGACCCGCTTGCCGGCAGCGGTGCCGCGCTCATAGATGTACTTCGCGATCGGGGTCGACCCCACGAACGAGACCGCAGCGACACGGGGGCTGTCGAGGATGGTGTCGACCGCGACCTTGTCGCCGTGGACCACGTTGAAGACGCCATCGGGGAGCCCGGCCTGCTGCCACAGCTCCGCGAGGATCAGCGCGACCGAGGGGTCACGCTCGCTCGGCTTGAGCACGAAGGTGTTGCCGGTCGCGATGGCGATCGGGAACATCCACATCGGAACCATCGCCGGGAAGTTGAACGGCGTGATCCCGGCGCAGACGCCGACGGGCTCGCGGAAGGAGAACGAGTCGACGCCACTGGAGACCTGGTCGGAGAACTCGCCCTTCATCAGCTGAGGGATGCCACAGGCGAACTCCACGACCTCGAGGCCGCGCTGGAGCTCGCCGAGCGCGTCGGAGAGGACCTTGCCGTGCTCGTCGGTGATCGCCTCGGCGATGCGCTGGGCGTTGGCGTTGACCAGCTCACGGAATGCGAACAACACCTTGGTCCGGGCCGAGATCGACGTCTGGGACCACGCCGGGAACGCGTCCCAGGCCGCCGCGATCGCACTCTCGACGTCGGCCCGCGATCCCAGCAGCACCTCCGCCTGCTGCTCACCGGTGGCCGGGTTGAACACCGGCGACGGCCGACCATCGCCGCCCGAGGTCAGTTCACCAGCGATCCAGTGCTGAATGGTTCTCACGTGTGTGGTCCTCCGGGGTCGACGAGGTCGGGCTCGGGTCTCGTGCCGAGTGGGGGTCAGCCTACGGCCAAGAGTGACCGAATCATAAGTCCCGATGTCGAGACACGACGGATTCCATCCCGCGTCTCGCGATTCGATGGCGGATCCGATGCCCCGCAGCCCACCCGACGGGCGCCGCCCTGCGCCGACCGCCAGAACCCGTCAGGTGATGTGGAGCGGCCTGACGATGTCGGCGACGATGAGCACCAGCCCCATCATCAGCATGAGCGCACCGACGACATAGGCGACAGGGAGCAGCTTGGCGACGTCGACATAGCCGGGATCGGGGCGTCCCCGCAGCCGGTAGAGACCGCGGCGAAGCGCCTCCCAGAGCGCACCGGCGATGTGTCCACCGTCGAGCGGCAGCAGTGGGATCAGGTTGAACGCGCCCACGAAGAAGTTGAAGCCGGCGACGAGCCCGACGAGCATGGCCGCCTTCTCGGTGAGCGCGATCTGGTCGGAAGCGGTGACCTCGCCGGCGATCCGGCCGCCGCCCACGATGCTCACCGGGCTGTCGAGCGATCGCTGCTCGACCCCGACGATGGACAGCCCGACGTGCCACACCTTGACCGGCAGCGTGGCGAGGGCCTTGGCCGTCTCGCCGGCCATGGTGCCCATCTGCTGGAGGGTATAGATCGGGCCGCCGGTCACCCGTACCGAGGTCGCCTGGACCCCGAGGAAGCCGACGTCGACGAGCTTGGGGTCCTCCGGGGAGGTCGGCAGCGCCGTCACGGTCGTGTTGGTGGTGATCGTCACCGTCTCGCCGTCGCGCAGGATCGTCAGCGTGACCTGGCCGTCCTTGATGGAGCGGATCTGGCGGGTCGTCTGCTCCCAGGTCGTGACGGGGACGCCGTTGACCGCGACGAACTCGTCCCCGACCTGGATCCCGGCCTTCTTCGCGGGCGTGACCGGGTCGGCGGGGGTGCAGGCGCGCCCGTTCTCGGCGTAGGGCACCACACAGTCGAGGACCTGGCTCACGACCGGCTCGGTCCGGCTGTCGAGCGGGTTGCCATAGACGGCGTAGAGGCCCCAGAACAGCACGAACGCGATGACCAGGTTGGTCAGCGGGCCCGAGGCCATCACGACGACCTTCTTCCACGAGCTCAGCTTGTAGAACAGCCGCGGCTCGTCCTCCGGGGAGATCAGCTCGTACTCGGCGGCGCGGGCGTCGGAGATCAGCTGGGTGAACATGCCGGTGTTGCTCTGCCGGACCGTCACGACCTTGTTGCCGTGCTCGTCGACGTCGATGGTGGGCGGGCCGTCGGGCCCGGGGGGCAGCATGCCGACGATCTTGACGAAGCCGCCGAGCGGGAAGGCCTTGAAACCGTACTCGGTCTCGCCGCGCTTGCGGCTCCAGACCGTGCGGCCGAACCCGATGAAGTATTGCGGCACCTTGGCGCCGAAGATCTTGGCCGGGACCATGTGGCCGACCTCGTGGAGACCGATCGAGACCAGGATCGCGACGACGAACCCCAGCAGGCCCAGGGTGTAGAGCAACGCGGTCATGTCAGGTGGAGGGTCTCTCTGAGATCAGCCGGGCGGCCTCGGCACGCGCCCAGGTGTCCGCCGCAAGGACGTCGTCCACGGTGAGCCCCTGCGGGCTCAAGGGTACGTCGTGGGCGGCCAGGACACCGGTGATCGTCGGCACGATGTCGACGAACCGCGTCCGGCCGGCGAGGAACTGCTCCACACACACCTCGTTGGCGGCGTTGTAGACCGCCGGAGCGGTGCCACCCCGCTCCCCCGCCCGGCGCGCCAACGACACCGCCGGGAACGCCTCGTCGTCCAACGGGAAGAACTCCCAGGTCTCCGGCCGGGACCAGTCGACGGCGGGCGCGGTCTCAGGCACTCGCTCGGGCCAGGACAGGCCGAGGGCGATCGGGATCAGCATCGTGGGCGGGCTCGCCTGCAGGATCGTCGACCCGTCGACGAACTCGACCATCGAGTGCACGACCGAGGTGGGGTGGACGACGACCTCGATCCGGTCGAACGGGACACCGAAGAGCAGGTGGGCCTCGATGACCTCCAGCCCCTTGTTGACCAGCGTCGCGGAGTTGATCGTCACGACCGGGCCCATGCTCCAGGTGGGGTGAGCCAGGGCCTGGTCGGGGGTCACGTCCAGCAGCTCATCGCGCCGACGGCCGCGGAACGGGCCGCCCGAGGCGGTCAGCACGAGGCGGCGTACCTCGTCGGCGGTGCCACCGCGCAAGGACTGGGCGATCGCCGAGTGCTCGGAGTCGACCGGCACGATCTGGCCCGGCCTGGCCAGCCGCGTCACGATCGGCCCGCCGATGATGAGCGACTCCTTGTTGGCGAGCGCCAGCGTGTTGCCGGCCTCGAGCGCGGTCAGCGTGGGACGCAGCCCGACGGCGCCGGTGATCCCGTTGAGCACGACGTCGCAGGCCAGCCCGGCCGCCGTCACCGAGGCGTCCTCGCCGAGGCCGGCGTACGACGGCGCGAACTCGGCCACCTGGCGGTCGAAGAGCCCGGGATTGCTCCCGCCGGCCGTCAGCGCCACCACCCTGAACCGGTCCGGGTCGCGCCGGACCAGCTCGAGCGCCTGGGTCCCGATCGACCCCGTCGAGCCGAGGATCACCACGTCGCGTCGCTGCACCCGGTCATCTTGTCACTGCCCCGACAGAGCGGCTGGTCACCAGGGGCGCCGCGTCGTCACTCCGGACGCAGCACCGGGCGGAGCCGGTCGAGCACCGACTCGTCCTCGATCGTCGAGGGCACCTGGGTGTCCTTGCCGTCGGCGATCTCGCGCATCGTCTTGCGCAGGATCTTGCCGGAGCGGGTC
>JAGQUE010000259.1:0-840 GCA_020438665.1 Nocardioidaceae bacterium
GTCGAGGTGTGGTAGCCGAACAGCAGCACGACCACCGTCACGGTGGACAGCAGCCACAGCACGATGCGTCTCATCGCGTCACCATCCGAAGGCTTCGACGTGGAACCGCTCGGGGGGCACCCCGGCGGCCATGGCGCTCGCGCGCACCTGCTCCGCCCACGGCTCGGGACCGCAGACATAGACATCACGGTCGGCGATGTCGGGGACCCAGTAGCGCAGGGCCGTGGCGTCGTCGACCCGCCCCGCGTCGGGGCCGAGCCAGGAGTCTGGACGTCGCCGACGGCCGGGCAACCAGAGCACCTGGAGACCCTTCTCGCGGGCCAGCAGGTGGAACTCACGCTCGAACAGGGGCCGGTCCCGGAAGCGATAGAGCATGACGGCGTCGCCGGGGGCATAGGGGAGCTCCTCGGCGAGCGCGCGCAAGGGGGTGACGCCGACCCCGGCTGCGATGAAGGCGACCTTGGCGCGGGTGCGGGCCCGGGCGGAGAGCCGTCCATAGGGACCCTCCACGAGGACGCGGGTCCCGGGGCGCAGGCTGCGGACGAGGGCGCTGTCGTCGCCGAGGTCCTTGACGCTGATGCGCAGGCTGCGGCCGTCCGGCGCCGCGGAGAGCGAGTAGGGGTGGGCACGGGTCCACCCCGGACGGCCCAGGAAGCGCCAGTTGAAGAACTGACCCGCCTCCGCGCCGAGGCGGTGCAGGTGGTGGCCGGTGACATAGACCGACACCACCCCGTCACCCTCGTCGGAGACCGAGGTGACACGCAGGAGGTGCCGCCGGCTCCGCGCCAGCGGCAGGGCGACCCGCCACACCAGGACGGCGGCGGCTGCCACTCCCCAGGC
>JAGQUE010000259.1:922-2626 GCA_020438665.1 Nocardioidaceae bacterium
AGGAGGTGCCACGACTCGTAGCGCAGCCGGCGTCTGGAGACTTTGAACGACGTCACGGCGACGCCGATGAGGGCGACCGTGCCAGCGGCCGCGAGAAGCATGCCGGGGTAGGTGATGACCAGGTTCCACAGCGTCGAGGGGAAGGCGCCGACGGACCCGGCGCCATAGCCCCAGGTGATGAGCACCAGGTGCACCACCATGAGGTTGAACGAGGACAGCCCTACCCAGCGGTGGATGACCGCCAACCGGTCCTGGCCATAGGCGCGTTCGAGCAGCGGGACGCGGGCCATCACCAGCACCTGGGCGAGCAGCAGGTCGGCGGACAGCAGGCCGGTGAGCCGGCCCGCCGAGGTGAGCCCGGTGGCCCAGCCGCCGAGGTCCTGGAAGCCGCCGTCGGCGGCCCACCAGTAGGACACGAGCAGCAGCGAGAGCCACAGTGTTGCGAGGGCCGTGAGCCGGACGGCCTCGTCCCGCCGTGCGCGCGCGAAGCCGCGGGCTCGGGCGGATGCGGCGACGGCCATGCTGGAGTCAAGCAGTCCGCTCGTCATGTGTCGGCGCCGTCGTCCCCACCTGTGGACGGAGCGTGTCGCTCATGGCCACCGTCGCCGCCGGCCGGTGCGAAGCCGTCGTGGTGCTCGAAACCCTCGTGGTTGAAGGCCTCGTCCGAACCGCGGTCCACCTGGCCGTTGACCAGTCCGAAGGTGAAGCCCCCGACACCACCGATCAGCAGCGCGGCGGCGGCGGCGCTTGCGATCGTCGTCAGCCGTCGCCGCGGCCTGCGGGTCGGCGTCCCTGCCCGCTCGCGCTCGGGACCCGGGGGGAACGACAGCGGGACCGAGACGTACGGCGGCGGCTCGGCGGCTGTCTCGGACTCCGGTGCGGCGGCCTCGTCAACGGCCGGATCGGTCGGCTCCCAGCGAGAGCCGCTGCGCCGCTGGTCGTCGCCCTCGGAGGGCTCGACGGGGGTCTCGTCGGGGGTGGTCTTGTCGGTCATGGGACAACCGTGGGGGGGTCAACTGATGGGGCCCTCGGCGCGACCTGTGAACCGCCTGTGAGCCTGGTCGAAAGGCGCATTCCCCGCACGAGGGCCGTCCCCGGCTGAAGGTCGGGCCATCACTGCGTGGCGGCGATGAACGCAGCCACGCAGCGGCGCACGTCCTCCTCGCTATGGGCGGCCGAGAGCTGCACCCGAATGCGGGCGAGGCCGCGCGGCACCACGGGGAACGAGAAGGCGATGACATAGACGCCCTCGGCGAGCATCCGGTCGGCGACCTCGGCCGCCCGACGGGCGCCGTCCTCACCGCGGAACATCACCGGGGTGATGGGATGCTCGCCCGGCAGCAGCTCGAAACCCGCCTCGGTCATCAGCATCCGGAACAGGTCGGTGTTGCGGCGCAGCGCCTCGCGCGCCTGGTCGGAGGCCGTGGCCAGCTCGATCGCCGTGAGCGACCCGGCGGCGACCATCGGCGCGACCGCGTTGGAGAACAGATAGGGGCGAGCCCGCTGGCGCAACAGGTCGACGATCTCCTGGCGCCCGCTGACATAGCCCCCCGACGCTCCACCCAGGGCCTTGCCAAGGGTCCCGGTGAGGATGTCGACACGCTCGGAGACGCCGAAGTGCTCGGGCGTCCCGCGGCCGTGAGGGCCGACGAACCCCACAGCGTGGGAGTCGTCGACGAGCACCAGGGCGTCGTAGCGCTCCGC
>JAGQUE010000259.1:2859-15805 GCA_020438665.1 Nocardioidaceae bacterium
TTGGCGTCGAAACAGGAGGAGAACAAGATGGTGTCCTCGGTGCCGAGGAAGGCGGAGATCGCCGACTCGAGCTCCTTGTGCAGGTCCTGGGTGCCACAGATGAACCGGACGCTGGCCATCCCGAAGCCCCACTGGTCCAGGGCCGCCGCGGCCGCCGCTTTGATGTCGGGGTGGTCGGCCAGCCCGAGGTAGTTGTTGGCGCAGAAGTTGAGCGCCTCGGCGCCGCCGGCAGCGCCGCTCGCGACCCTGATGTGAGAGGACTGCGGCGAGGTGAGCTCGCGCTCGTGCTTGGTCAGGCCGGCTGCCTCGATCTCGTCCAGGGCGGCTCGCAGCTGGTCACGTACGGCGCCGTACATCGCGCCCTCCTCGTGGGTCGGTGGTGCCGGTCGGGTGTGGGTCAGCTCCAGTCCATGATGACCTTGCCGCACTGCCCGGACCTGATCGCGGCGAAGGCATCGGGCCAGCTCTCTGCGGCGACGCGGTGGGTGATGACCGACCGCAGCGCCTCACGCAGCGAAGCGGAGGTCTGGAGCATGGCGCTCATGGCATACCAGGTGTCGAACATCTCGCGGCCATAGATGCCCTTGATCGTGAGCATGTGGGTGATCACCCGGCCCCAGTCGATGTGATAGTCGTCGTGGGGCAGCCCGAGCATCGCCACCCGGCCACCGTGGTTCATCGTGGCAAGCATGTCGGTGACCGCGGACGGCGCACCCGACATCTCCAGGCCGATGTCGAAGCCCTCCTTCATCCCGAGCTCGGCCATCGCCTGGCCGAGGGTGGTGGTCGTGGCGTTGATGGCGAGGTCGGCACCCGCGGCCCGGGCCAGCTCGAGGCGGACGTCGCTGATGTCGGTGACGACGACGAAGCGGGCGCCGACGTGACGGGTGATGGCCGTGGCCATCACGCCGATGGGACCGGCGCCGGTGATCACGACGTCCTCGCCCGCGATCGGGAAGGACAAGGCGGTGTGGGTGGCGTTGCCGAAGGGATCGAACAGCGCGCCGAGCTCGGGATCCATGTCGTCGGGGTGCACCCACACGTTGCTGGCGGGTATCACGACGTAGTCGGCGAAGGCGCCGTCACGGTTGACCCCCAGGCCGACGGTGTTGATGCACAGGTGGCGCCGGCCGGCCCGGCAGTTGCGGCACATCCCGCAGACGATGTGGCCCTCGCCCGAGACTCGCTGGCCGACCCGGATGGTGGTGACGTCCTCGCCGACCTCGGCCACCTCGCCATAGAACTCGTGGCCGATCGTCATCGGTGCCTTGACGGTCGCGGCGGCCCAGTCGTCCCACTCGAACAGGTGGAGGTCGGTGCCGCAGAGCCCTGCGCGCAGCACGCGGATCTTGACGTCGGTCGGTCCCGGCATCGGCTCAGGGACGTCGAGCAGCTCCAGCCCGGGACCGGGCTCGGTCTTCACCAGCGCGCGCATGGTGCCCTCCTTCACCTCCGGCAGCTCCCACTCTAGGGACGTCGGCCGGGCGCGTCTCGGGGAGGTTGCGGGCTGCTAACGATCGGGGTCCGGCCGTTGCGCGTGGCCGTGTGGCAAGGTTGCCTGTCGGAGGACCGGGCGGGTGGTCGCGACGACCCCTGCGCCCGTGACGGTGGGGACGAAGGGACTGGTGGTGGAGGAGTACGTCGTCGGGGGCACCACTCGCACCCGTGGCGTGGCGGTGCGCTGCGAAGGCGTGGTGCACCTCTACCGGACCTTCGAGGGGCACGACGTCGTCGCCCTGCGTGGCGTCGACCTGCTCATCCAGCCGTCCGAGCGGGTGGCGTTCCTCGGTCCGTCCGGCTCGGGCAAGTCGACGCTGCTGGCGCTGCTCGGCGGCATCCAGCGCCCCAGCGCCGGGCGCATCGTCGTCGGTGACGAGGAGATCTCCCGGATGGGCGAGCGCTTCCTCGCGCGCCTGCGCGCGAGGCGGGTCAGCACGATGCTCCAGGGGGCGGGGCGCAACCTGCTGCCCTATGCGACGGCCACCCAGAACATCGCCTTCGCCCGGCTGGCCATGGAGTCCGCCGACAGGGAGCACGCCGTCGCCGCGACCGAGCTGCTCGAGCGGGTCGACCTCGGGGCGCAGGCGGACCAGACGGTCTCGACCATGTCGGGCGGGCAGCGGCAGCGGCTCGCTCTCGCCTGCGCCGTCGCCACCGGCCCCGACCTCCTGCTGGCCGACGAGCCGACCAGCCAGCTGTCCCACCAGGACCGTGATCACGTCCTCGACCTGATCCACGCGCTGGGCGACGAGCTGGGCACGACCATCATCGTCGTCACCCACCAGCCCGAGGTGGCCGCGACGTTCCCCCGCACGATCACCATGAAGGGCGGCCGCGTCGGTGCGGAGGGTCGCGCCGGCACTGAATATGTCGTCGTCGGCGAGGAGGGTGTGCTCCACCTGCCGTCGCACGTGGCCGCCGAGTGGCCCGCAGGCACGCTGGTGCGGATCGAGCCCATGGACTATGACCGGCTGGTGCTGTCCCGCCCGGACGGGGAGGGCGAGGGATGAGCGCGCTGGAGGTACGCCGGGTCACGTTCACCCGGTCGCGGGTGCTGCTCGACGACATCGACCTGGACTTCCACCCGGGCGAGGTCACCGCGCTCTCCGGCCCGAGCGGCTCGGGCAAGACCACCCTGTTGTCGATCGCCGGTGGGCTGGTCGAGCCCACCCAGGGCAGTGCCACGCTCGGCGGCAGGCCGATGTGGCAGGGGACCGGTGACCCGCGCCCGGAGGTCGCCTTCGTGCTCCAGGTCTATGGCCTGGTCCCGATCCTGTCGGCCCGCGAGAACGTCTCGATCGCCCTGAGGGCCCGTGGGGTCGCGCCCGACGAGGCCGACGAACGCGCAGAGGCGGCACTGGCGAGGTTCCACATCGCCGACCTCGGCGACCGCCAGGTCGAGGAGCTGTCGGGTGGGCAGATGCAGCGCGTCGCCTGTGCTCGCGGCTTCGTCGTCGGTGCCGACGTGCTGCTCGCCGACGAGCCGACGAGCGAGCTCGACGAGGGCAACCGGGGCGTCGTCCTCGCCGAGCTGCGGGCGGAGGCCGAGCGCGGCGCCGTCGTCGTGGTCGCCACCCACGACCCCGCGGTCGTGGCGGCGTGCGACCGTCACTACGCTCTCGACGAGGGCCGGCTGATCCTGGCCGAGTCGGTCGCGGACCCTGATGCGAACGCAGCCGAGCCCGAGGTCGAGGACGAGCCCGAGGTCGAGGTCGAGCCCGAGGTCGAGGCGGCGCCGGAGGCGCTGCCGACCCTGGCGCCGCGCCACCTGGCACCAGCGCCGGCGGCGGCGCCCCCGGAGCCGGCTCCGAGGGATGTCCCCGCCGTCCCCGAGGCCGAGCGGTCGCCGTTCGCGCGACCCCTCCCCGAGGCCGGGAGCGACTCGGCCCGACCCTCGTGAACCGGGTCTGGCGGGGAGCGCAGGCACGCCGTGGCGGGCTGCTCACCCTCGCGGGGATGAGCCTGGTGGTCGTCACCGGGTCGGTCACGTTGGTCGGGTTCGCCCAGCGGGCGGGAGCATCCCTGATGCTCGCCGCGCCCCTCGTGCTGCTCGGGCTCGTGGCGGTGCCGGCGACGGGACAGGAGCTCGGGGCCGCGCGCCGCGACGAGATCGCCGTCGCGCGGCTGCGCGGCCTGCACGGCTCCGCGCTCCAGCGGATGCTGGCTGTGGAGCCCGGGATCGCCGTCGGCGCCGGAGGTGCGCTCGGCTATCTGCTCGGCACCGTCGGGGTGTGGGTCACCTCGCGACGTTGGCTCGGCGTCCCGGCCGGCTGGGCCGGCTGGCCCGCGACCATCGTCGCCGTCGGGCTGGTCGTGGCCACGCTCGCCGCGGTGATGCTCGGCATGCGCCGTGCCGTCCGCGAGCCACTCGCCGACCAGGTCGCGCTCGCGACCCGGCCCAAGCCGATGTCCACGCTGGGCATCTTCGCCGCACTGGTCGTCGTCATGGCGGCGGTGGTGGCCACCTATCGGGCCCAGAACGGCAGCAACGACCCCGACTGGGTCGTGCTCGTCGGGCCCGCGCTCGTGGCGCTGGCCTCGGGACAGGCCGCGGTCGCGCTGCTGGGGCTGCTGACGCGGTGGGCGGTCGCTCGCAGCGCGGGGAGCGACGTCCCGTTCTATCTCGCCGTACGTCGCCTGCGCGGCACCGCGGGGATCGGCGGCCCGGTGCGGATGCTCGTGGCGGCCACGGTGCTCGGCACCCTGGCGCTGGCGGGCGCGGGACGGGTCTCGACGTGGACCGAGCAGACGGCCCGCCTCGAGGCGGGCGCCGCGATCCAGGTCCCGTTCGACGGCGGCGCGTTGCAGGCACTCCAGCTCACCCGGACCCTGGACCCCGAGGGCCGCTGGCTGATGGCCGCGGTGGCCGTCCCCGGGAGCTCGGGCTGGTCCGACCGACGGGCCTTCGTGGACACCGACCGTTATGAGGCCGTCGTGGGTGGCCTGCTCGACGACGTCACCGGGACCAGCCTCGGGGATCGGTTCGCCGCCCTGCGCCAGGATGGCGAGACGGCGCTCGTCGCCTCCGGCGACAGCGTGGCCGTGGGCGTCGCCGCAGCTGGAAGCGAGCCCTTGCCCGAAGGGCTGCAGGCCCGCGTGACGCTCGCCTACATCACCGACAGCGGGGTTGCGGCCCAACGGGTCGCCAGCGTGCCCGTCCCATCACCGGGCCCGGCGACGGTGCGGACCCTGCGACTGCCGGCTTGCGGCGGTGGCTGCGTGCCGACCGGATTCACGGTCAGCGAGGGCATCGAGGGGCGGCGCTTCGCGAACCCTCCTCGCGTGCCTCTCCTGCTGACGACGATGTCGATCGGGGACACCGATCTGCTGACGCGCTCCTGGGTGTCGGACGACCAGCCTCGGGCGGTCACCGCGGGGCCGGCCGGGCTGACCGTCCGCTTCACCGTGCGTGCCTCTCTCGTCCAGCTGGCCCCCGCGCCCGGTCCGCTGCCGGTCCTCATCACCCGCGGGCTGCGGTGGGTGAGTGGCGACCACCGCGTGAACTCACCGGGCGGTGTGGCCCGGGACGTCGACGTCGTCGGTCTGGTCGACAGCGTCCCGTTCCTGCAGGCCGAGGGCGTGGTGGCCGACCTGGGGCAGGCGCTCGCGGCCGACGCGCCCACGGTGCCCGGAGCGGACGTCTTCGTGCTGGCGAGGGATGGTGCTCCGGCCGGGCTGCTTGACGCGGTGGTCGCCGCTGGTGGGGGGCGGCCGCGATCACTGGCCGAGGTGAGACAGGACCTGATCGACGAGACGGGGGCCGGCCAGGCCCGTGCCTTCGCCCTGATGGCGCTGTTCTGCATGGCGGTGGCCTTGCTGACCCTCGTCGCGTCCGGGGCCCGGCTGCGTGCCTCCTATCGTCACGAGGTCGCGGCGCTGCGGCTGCTCGGGATCCCGGCAGGCCAGATCCGGCGCGCCGGCCGGTCCGAGGTCGCCCTGCTGGCCATCGCCGCCATCGGGGTCGGCGTCGCCGGCGGGGTGCTCGCCGTACGCCTGTTGCTCGGGTCGCTGCCCGTCGTCCGTTTCCCCGCCCACGCGGTGGCGCTGGGCACCGCGACCCCCTGGTGGGCGGTCCTGGTCGCGGGCGGACTGGCCGCGGCGGCGCTCGTCGCCGTCCAGACGGGGGCGCGGCGGGTCGGCGACGTCGCGACCCGGCCGGCCGTCCTGCGTGAGGGGGTGGCGGAGTGACCCTGCTGGTGACCATGTTCCGAGGCCTCCGGTCGCGGGCGCTGCTCTCGCTCGGGTCGGTGCTGCTGACGACGCTCGCCGTCGGGTCGGCGGTCGTCGGGCCGATGTTCGCCTCGGGGGTGACGCGCTCCTATGTGGTGACGCGGCTCGACGAGGCACCGCCGGAGCTGGCGTCGACCGGCTGGCTGTTCGTCCCTCGGGCGCACGCCGACGACCCGGCCGCAGCCGAGCAGGACGCGATCCGTGGGATCGGGGAGCTCTACCCCAACCCGTTCGCGGTGCCCCGCGTGAGCCTGGAGACGCCGCGATTCACCGGGCTGGGTGAGGCGTCGCTCCAGGTGATCGCCGAGGACGGTGCGTGCGAGCAGCTGGACCTGGCCGAGGGGCGCTGTCCCGCCAAGCCGGGTGAGGCGTTGATGGCCACGGTGGACCTGGACTTCACGCGGCACCGCATCGGCGACGTGCTCGACCTCGGCGACTCGGTGGGCCCGGTCACGATCGTGGGAAGCTATCGGATCCCGTCCGCCCCCACCGACTTCTGGCCCCGGCCCTACCGGTTCGCGAGCATCCCCCAACGGTCCGCGGAGATGCGCGGGCATGCCAACCCCTACACGCCGGCACCCTTCGTGGTGACGCCGGCCGCGTTCGAGGCGTATCCCCCGGGGAGCTGGCAGGTGCGCGTCGAGACGGTCCTCGACGTGCCCCCCGACTTTCGCTCCGCCGACCTCGACCAGGCCATCGCCGCGAGCGAGGGTCTCGACGACGAGGTGCACCCGCTCGACACCGGCGACCTCACGGCCGAGGTCCGCGACGACCTTGGCGGGATCGAGGGCGAGATCACCATCCAGCAGAGCACCGCCCGCGACTCGATCGCGCCGGCGCTGCTCTCGCTCATCCTGGTCGCCTTGGCGCTGCTCTCCCGGCTGTTGCTCTCGGCCAGCCAGCTGCGCGTCCCCGAGCTGGCGCTCGCCTCACTGCGGGGGACTCCCGCGCGACGGATCTGGACCTTCGGCATGGCCGAGCCGATCCTGCTGCTGGTCATCTCGCTGCCGCTGGGGCTGGGTCTCGGAGTCCTCGGCGGGCTTGCCCTGGCACGCCAGTGGCTGGCACCGGGACTGCCCCTCGAGGTCCCCTGGGCCAGCATTGCGGGCGCCGCCCTCGTGGTCGCCGGCGCCATCGTGGTGGCGGCGCTGGCCGTCGGCACGGTGCTGCGTGTCTCGCTCGCCGGCCAGCTCGCCGGGGTACGCCGCCCGACCGCGGCCCGGCGCCTCGTGGTGGTCGGGCAGCTGCTGCTCGTGGCAGCCGCGCTGGCCATCGTGGCCACCAAGGTCTCCGGGGCCGGGAGCGGCCCCGACGTCACCGACCTCGTGCTCCCGATCCTGCTGGGCGTCGTCGCGGGACTCGGCGCCGCCAAGCTGGTCACGTCGGCCGCGGGGTGGTGGGCCCGCCGGCGCCCGGACTCCGGAGCCCTCGCCCGGTTCGTCGCCGCCCGGGCGCTGTCGCGACGCCGGGAGGGGACCCTGGCGGTGCTCCCGCTGACGGCCGCGATCGCCATCGGGGTCTTCTCGCTGGGGGTCTATGACGCGGCCGCCACGTGGCGGGCCAGTGTGGCGGCCACGCAGGCCCCCGCCGACCAGGTCTGGACCTCGCCGCTGCCGCTGCGCGAGACCTTCGACCTGACCCATCAGCTCGACCCGGAGGGCCGGTCGCTGATGGCGGCCGCTCAGCTCGCGGCGACCGGGGGGCGCGTGGCGTTGTTCGACACCGCCCGGATGGCTCGCGTGGCCGACTGGCCCGACGGCTGGACGCCGGGACACGACGCGGCGGCCGTCGCGGCTCTGGTCGGTCCCACCGGGACCCAGCCCACCTTCACGGGCACCCGGCTGTCGCTGACCGTCGATCGCGACCTCGAGGCGAGCGATCCCGTCTGGGTCGACCTGGCCCTCTATCCCAACGGTGCCAACGAGCCCGGGCACACCTATCTCGGCCCCTTCCGCCCCGGCACGCACACGAGCACGGTCCGCGTGCCGGCCTGCTCGAGTGGGTGCCGTGCCGAGGCGATGTCGATCGGCGGCGGCGCCGGCCTGTCGATCGAGATGTCGGGCCGGGTCGTCCTCCGTGATGTCAGTGTCGACGGGACCCCGCTGCCGGGGGCGATCACCGACGCCGGCTGGGCCGTGGCGCCCGACGCTCCCGAGGACGCCCGGCCACGGGACGTCTCGTTGTCGGACGGTGCGCTCGAGATCCACATCGACACCGGCGGAGTGCCGGGACGCGCGCGCCTCATGGCCGGGTCCATCCCGGTGCACCGGCCCGTGCTGGTCGGCCTCGACGGCCAGGACAACATCGACCAGGGTCGCGACGGCGAGACCTTCCGGCTCAGCATCGAGCCCTATCCCGTGCGCTCGGTGGGGCTGAGCCAGAGCACGCCGTTCTTCGGCCCCGAGGGCCTGTTCGCGGACCTGGTGGTGGTCACCTCGGGGCAGCCCGTCTATGACGGCCAGTACCACGCCTTCGTGCTGGCCCGGTCCGACACCCCGGCCGAAGTCACCCAGGCGCTGGCCGACCGCGGTCTCGTGCTGACGACCACGCTGGCCGGGGAGCGGCGCACCCTCGACAACAGCGCCTATGCGCTGGCGCTGCGGCTCTATCTGGTCGTCGCCGTGCTGGTGCTGTTGATGGCGTTCGCGGGGCTCGCGGTCTCGACGGCGGTGCAGCTCCCCGAGCGCCGGCGCGACGCCGCGGCCCTCCGCGTGGTCGGCGTACGGCGCGGTCAGGTCGTGCGCGCCGCTGCCTGGGAGTTCCTGGTGGTGCTCGGGACGGCGGCGGCGGCCGGCGTGGCGGCAGGGCTGCTCGCCCAGGACATCGTGCTACGCACGGTCACCCTGGGGGTGGTCGAGTCGATCAGCACGCCACCGCTGTCCACCCGGGTCGACACCGGCTCGCTGCTGGTGTGGGTCGTCGCGCTCACCACGGTGCTGGGCGCGGTGGGCCTGGCGAGCGCGGCACTGACGGTTCGCGGCGCGCGCGGGGCCAGCCTGCGCGAGAGCGTCCGCTGACGCAGACGGGCCCCGGCGCGGTCAGGACTTGCCAAAGAGGCGACTGAAGAAGCCCGCTTCGCGGGGCTCGTTCTGGTGGCCCTGGCAGCGCTGGGACTGCGGGACGCCCCGCATCACCTGGTTGACGTGCTGGCCGCAGCCGGCCCAGGTGGTCTTGCCGCACTTGCGGCAGCGAACGGCGTGGCACATGGGATGTCTCCTGAGGCTCGGGTCTCGGTGTGGCAAGGGTGGTGCGGACGGATCGCCGATGCGACATCGGCGCGAGGTCGGTGGGTCAGGCGGCGGTGCCGGTCGCGACGGAGCGGCCGGAGCGCAGCCACGCACCCACCCCACCCTGCACGCTCCACGCGTCGAAGCCCATGCTCCGCAGGGCGTCGGTCATCGCTCCGCTGCGGTTGCCGCTCTGGCAGAGGACATAGAGGCGGCTGCTACGGTCGAGCTCACCGACGCGGGCGCCCAGCTGACTCATGGGCATCAGGCTGGTGCCGGGGATGTGTCCGCGCACCCACTCCATGTGTTCGCGGACGTCGATGACGGCGGCGCCTTCGTCCAGCGCGACAGCCAGGTCGTCAACGGTCACATCTCTCATGCGGATTCTCCTCGGGAATACCTGGGGGGGTATATTTGCTAGCAACGGTAACACCCCCTGGGGTATCGTCAAACCGAACCGACCGAAAGGCGCCGATCCCATGGCAACGACCACGCTGGGGCAGGACAACTTCGAGACCACCATCAAGGACCACGACATCGTCCTGGTCGACTGGTGGGCCGAGTGGTGTGGTCCGTGCCGGATGTTCGCCCCGATCTTCGAGAAGGCGTCCGAGGAGCACACCGACATCGTCTTCGGCAAGATCGACACCGAGGCCGAGCGGGGGCTCTCCGCCGCCGCCGGCATCTCCTCGATCCCGACCCTGATGGCGTTCAAGGACGGCTCGCTCGTCTTCGCCCAGCCGGGCGCGCTGCCCGCCACGGCGCTCGCCGAGCTCATCCAGGCCGTGCGCGACCTCGACATCGAGGCCGCCCGCAAGGCCGCCGCCGACAAGGAGTCGGCGACCAGCTGACCCCACCCCGAGGAGCATCGTGACCACCGCCTCGCCGACCACCACCGTGCCGTCCGTGGACGTCGCGTCGGTGTCGAGCGCGCGCGGTGGTCGGCGTTCCCCGGCTGTGGTCGGGGTCACGCTCGCGGAGCCGGCGGCCCTGTCCGTCGCTCCTGCTGCGATGATGTCCCCACCACGGGGCTCTGGCCCCGGGGACATCGCCGCCGCTGCCACGCAACGCGTCACCGCCGCGCTGGCCTCACTCACCACCAACGCTCAGGAGGCGTGATGCAGCTCGACCCCGAGGAGATGACCCATGTCATCAACCGCATCAAGCGCGCCCAGGGGCAGCTCGGCGGCGTCCTCCGCATGCTCGAGGAAGGCCGCGACTGTGAGTCGGTCGTGACCCAGCTGGCCGCTGTGTCCAAGGCGCTCGACAAGGCCGGGTTCGCCATCGTGGCCTCCGGCATCCAGCACTGCATGGTCAATCCCGAGGACTCCTCCGCCGACGTGAAGAAGATGGAGAAGCTCTTCCTCACCCTGGCCTGACCTACCGGTCTGCCACGCCCGCGGCGCGGGCATGCACCCGTTCGATCGCCCCGAGTGTCGTGCGCTCGGACTCGATGATCTCGACGTTGCGGCGCCTCAGTGCCAGGGACGGGCGCCTGGTGAAGTGCTCCCCGTGCCGTGGCACGGACACCAGATCGGCGGCGTGCTGCACGAGCCGCAGCGGCCAGAACGATGCCACCACATGGTCGGCGAGCAGCAGCCGACCACCGGGGCGCAGAACCCGCAGCGCCTCGCCGAGCGTGCGTTCGAGGTCGGGGACACAGCACATCGCGAAGGTGCTGACGACGGTGTCGAACGACGAGGCGGCGAACGGCAGCGCCCCGGCGTCGGCGCGGCGGAAGGCGACGCGGCTGCCGATCGCCGTTGCCCGATGCCGTGCGCGGGCCAGCATCTCCTCGCTCCAGTCGACCGCGACCAGGTCGAGGTCCGGGGCGTAGTGGGCGAGGTTGGCGCCCGTGCCGACACCGAGCTCAAGGGTCGTCCCGTGGACCCGTTCGGCCACCCAGGCCCGGCTGACCGCCAGCAGCCGGCGCTCCATGCCTGCGGTCCGGGTGTCATAGGTGGCGGCCTGGTCGTCCCAGTAGCGCACCCGGTCGCGCGCTCGAGCCATGGCTGCCGTCCTGCCGCGTCCGGTCAGGAGAGCTCGAACAGGCAGAACGGGTGGCCGTCCGGGTCGAGCATCACCCGGACGTCGTCTTGGGGCTGGTAGGCCGCCTGGGCCGCTCCCAGCTGCTCCGCGCGAGCGATTCCTGCCGCGAGGTCGGTCACCCCGATGTCGAGGTGGGCCTGCATCTGCTGCTCACCGGACTCGGCGGGCCACGCGGGTCGCGCATAGAGCTCCTCGCGTTGGAAGGCCAGCCCGTGACCGCCCCCTGCGGGCTTGAGCTTGACCCAGTCGTCCTCACTGTCGATCACCTCCCAGCCGAGCAGCCCTTGGTAGAAGCCGCCCAGGGCTCGGGGGTCTGGTGTGCCGAGCACGGTGGAGGAGATACGGAACTCGAGCGGTGCCATCGCTCCACTCTAGGCGGCGCCTGCGAGGGTGCTCGCCGGCCGCCCTTGTGTGCGCGCAGATCCTGGCGTAGTCTCGCGATATATCGTGATGGGTCGCCGACAGTCGGCGAAACGGCTGGGCGACAGTCGCGATCCCCGACGCTACGAAAGGAGTCCTGCCATGGGACACCCTGGGTTCAATCGACAGTGGGCGCGCGAGACCGACGGCGCCTGGCACCAGCACCGCGGCGGCCCGTGGGGCGGTGGCGGGTGGCCGAGCGACTGGAGCGGCTGGGAGCCCTCCAAGCACGGCCGCTCCGGGCCGCCTCCGTGGGTGGCCGGCCTCTTCGGCCTGGCGCAGGGGATGCAGCAACGTGGTCCGCGCGTGCGCCGTGGCGACGTGCGCGCCGCGATCCTCGACGTCCTGAGCACCGAGCCGATGAACGGCTACCAGGTGATCAGCCAGATCGCCGAACGCAGTGGCGGGGCCTGGAAGCCCAGCCCCGGCTCGGTCTATCCCACCATCAGCCAGCTCGAGGACGAGGGCCTGGTCGCCTCCGACGACGACGCCGGGCGCCGTACCCTCCGACTCACCGACGACGGTCGGGCCTATGTCGCCGAGCACCCCGAGGAGCTCGCCCGGGTCTGGGAGCCCTTCGACCAGCCGACGGCCGAGACCGACGACCCCACCGACTTCGCCGCGCTCAAGCCCGAGATCGGAGCCATGATGAACGCCGTGTGGCAGATCATCACCACCGGAACCGACCAGCAGCGTCGCGACGCGATCGGGATCCTCATCGAGACCCGGCGCAAGCTCTATGGCCTGCTCGCCGAGGGTGACGCCGAATGACCGGCCGACCCTGGGAGGGCCAGCCGCGCCGTGAGGAGTGGGTGCGCTGGGCCGACCAGCTTCGCCAGGCCGACTGGCCGCGCCCCGGTGAGAGCCTGCGCCTGTCCGACGCCGAGCGCGACGAGGCCGCTCGGGCACTGGGTGAGCACTTCGCCGAGGGTCGGCTGACCGCCGACGAGCACGGCGAGCGTTCGGAGCGACTCTGGGCGGCCCGCACCTATGCCGACCTCGGCCCGCTCTTCCGCGACCTGCCTGGTGGCACCCCGATCCGGCCCGCGACCGGCCGAGCGGTGCCGCGACCGCCGTCGGCCTCGCGGATGGTGGGTGGCGGTGTCTGGTGGCTGGCCAAGCTGCTGCTGCTCGGCTTCGTCGTCGTCATGGTCGTGACCCACGTGCTGCCGCTGCTGCTCATCGGGCTGGTGGTCTGGTGGGTGCTCGCCATCTCGATCGGCCGGTGGGGGCGCCATCGCCGCCGGGACGTCATGCGGCAGCGCTCGGCGGCCCATGGCTGGGACCGACCCTGGGACCGACGCTGGGTGTGACCTGGTGCTGACGCCGGGCTGATGCGGTGGGACCAACCTCCCCGTATCAGCCCGGCGTTCCTCTGCTCCTGGGTGCTGAGTCTCGGCCCAGCACACGCCCCACCAGGACCGGGGCGCCCCGACCAGGAGCAGTCCCATGGCCGTCCTGCCCGCGCGTCGCGACCCGGTGGTGCTCGCCCTCGTCAGCCATGCGCTCGGCTCGGTCGG
>JAGQUE010000259.1:15860-24433 GCA_020438665.1 Nocardioidaceae bacterium
GTGCTGCTCGGCGTGACCGGCGCGAGTCGGATGGCGCCCTATGTGCTGCTGTCGTGGGCGGCCGGCCGGAGCGCCGACCGCTGGCCCCGGGACCGGGTCATCAGAGCCACCCTCGTGGGGCGAGGGGCGGCGCTGGCGGTGGCCGCCGCCGGCGTCACGGCTGGTGACCTGCGGGTGGCCGTCGCGGCCAGCGCCGTCGCCGTCGCGCTTGCCACCCCGGCCTATCCAGCGCTGGCGGCAGCACTGCCGCGGACCGACGCCGACCCACGCTCACGGTTGGGCAGCGGCCGGGCAACCGAGCTGCTCGTGACCATCGAGGTCGCGTCGTTCGTGGTCGGCCCCGCCCTCGGCGGCCTGCTGCTCCTGCCGCACCTGCGCGGCTGGGTCTTCCCGGCCGCCCTGGCGCTGGTCGCCCTCGCCCTCCTCGCCGTGGCTCGGCTGCGGCTCGCGGGTGTGGGCGCGTCCGACCGGGCCGCCGCGGCTCCGGTCCTCGCCGAGATCCGGCGGGACGGTCTCGCGGGCACCATCGTGGTGATGAGCCTGGTCAACTTCGTGGTCGCCCTGGTGGCGCTGGCGCTCGTCCCCCTGGCCGAGGGGCTGTGGCACGGCGGCGCGGCGGCGTACGGCGTCGCCACGAGCTGCCTGGGCTTCGGAGCCCTGGCAGGGCCGCTCGTCGCCGGAGCGCTGGGGGGTGCCGCGCGAGGGCCACAGCGACTGATGCGCCGGGGCCTGCTCGCGATGGGCCTGCTGCTCGTGGCCGTGTCGCTCGCCCCCGCGCTCGGCTGGGCCGTCGGACCGCTCGCCCTGGTCGGTGCCGTGGCCGTCCGGGTGGAGGCGGCGGCCACCGCTCTCCTCCAGGCGCGGCTACCCAACGCCGTGTGTGCCTCGGTGCTCGGACTCACCGACACCGTGATGGTGGGGGCGGCCCTGGTGGGATCGCTGGTGGGGCCGGTGCTCATCGGGCTCGCCGGACCGCTCCCGGTCCTGCTCGGGCTGACCGTGGTGGTCGTCGTCGCCGCCGCAGTCACCCGAGGACCGATCAGCGCTCACGCGGTCGAAGCGGACTCCGCCGACCAACCCTCCGCTGACGACCGGATGGTGCACTAGGTCCCCCTCGCGTGGCATCGGCCCCGAGCTGTCGCAGCCTGCCTCGTGGACACAGAGCGTCCATCCGGGTCATGACCCGCTCTGGTCGGTTGCGCCCCGGCGCGCCAGACTCGACCCACGACACCCGAGTCGTCCGTCGAGGGGAGTGCCCATGTCCGCGACCGAGGCCTATCGCGCCGCTCGTGACCAGCTGCTCGCGCTGCGCGAACGGCGTGACCAGGCGGTGGCCGAGTTCAGGTTCCCCGACGTGGGGGACCGGTGGAACTGGGCGGTCGACTGGTTCGACGTCGTCGCCCGCGGCAACAGCCGCCCCGGGCTGATCGTCGTCGAGCAGGACGGGTCGTCGACGGTGCGCAGCTTCGGCGACCTCGCCCGCCGCTCAGACCAGCTCGCGGTCTGGCTGCGCGACCAGGGCGTCGGCCGGGGCGATGCCGTCATCGTGATGCTGGGCAACCAGGTCGAGCTCTGGGAAGCGATGCTCGCGATCATGAAGCTCGGCGCCGTGATCATGCCGACCACGACCGCGGTGGGGCCAAGCGACCTGACCGACCGGATCAGCCGGGGCAACGCGAGGTTCGTCATCTGCAACCCGGCCGACACCGGCAAGCTCGACACCGTGCCCGGTGACTTCGGGTGCATCAGCGTGGGTCCTGCCGCCGACGGCTGGCGCGACCTGCGGGCGGCCTACGACCTTGGCGACGTGAGCGTCGACCACCCCGGCACCGGGCCCGGCGACCGGCTGCTGCTCTATTTCACCTCCGGGACGACGTCGCGGCCCAAGCTGGTCGAGCACACCCAGGCGTCCTATCCCATCGGTCACCTCTCGACGATGTACTGGCTCGGGCTGCGCCCGGGTGACGTCCACCTCAACATCTCCTCACCCGGCTGGGCCAAGCACGCCTGGTCCTGCTTCTTCGCGCCGTGGATCGCCGAGGCGACCGTGCTCGTCTACAACTACGCGCGGTTCGACGCGCCGAGCCTGCTCGAGCGGCTGCGCGAGCACGGGGTCACGACGTTCTGCGCGCCTCCGACGGTGTGGCGGATGCTGATCAACGCCGACCTCTCCGGGGGGCCCGGCGCGCTGCGCGAGGTGATCGGTGCGGGCGAGCCGCTCAACCCCGAGGTGATCGAGCAGGTGCGCCGCGCCTGGGGGCTGACGCTGCGCGACGGCTATGGCCAGACCGAGACGACCGCCCAGATCGGCAACACGCCCGGCAGTCCCGTCAAGCCCGGCTCGATGGGCCGGCCACTGCCCGGCATGCCGGTGGTGCTCGTCGATCTGGCCAGCGGCCAGCCGGTCGACGGGATCGGCGAGGGCGAGCTCTGTCTGGACCTGCGAGCCGGCCACCCGCTGCCGCTGATGACCGGATACCAGGGCGACGAGGCCCGCAACAACGAGGCCATGGCCGGCGGCTTCTATCACACCGGCGACATCGCCGAGCGTGACGAGATGGGCTCCATCACCTATGTCGGGCGCACCGACGACGTCTTCAAGGCCAGCGACTACAAGATCAGCCCGTTCGAGCTCGAGTCGGTGCTGATCGAGCATCCCGCCGTCGCGGAGGCCGCCGTCGTCCCCGCTCCCGACGAGATCCGGCTGGCGGTCCCCAAGGCCTATCTCGTGCTGGCACCCGGCTGGGAGCCGACCCGCGAGACCGCCCTGTCGATCCTCAAATATGCCCGCGAGCACCTGGCGCCCTACCAGCGCGTGCGGCGCATCGAGTTCGCCGAGCTCCCCAAGACCATCTCCGGCAAGATCCGGCGCGTCGAGCTCCGCGCCCGGGAGAGCCAGTCCGCCGGGCAGGACCACGCCGGCGAGTGGCGCGACGACATGTTCCCCGAGCTCCGCGCCTGACCGCGAGGTGCCCGGCTCGGCCCCGCGAGGTGCCCGGTTCGGCCCCGCGAGGTGCCCGGTTCGGCCCGCGAGCTGGCGGGCTCGGCCCTCAGCCGGCCGCCAGCCGCTGCTTGGCGGTCGCCGTACCCGGACCCACCGGGACGTGGCCGACGGCCTTGGCCAGGCCGAAGGCGGGCATGTTGACATAGACGACCTCGTGGCGGCCGGGCCCGGTCACATAGGTCTCGTGCCAGACGCCGACGACCCCACCGTCGCCGACGCGCTTGCGGAACCGCCGCCACGGCTCGAGGTGCGGCCGGTCGGAGTCGCTGGCGAACCGCTGGAGCGCCTCGGCGCTCTCCCAGTAGCTGAGCATGATCGTGGTCCGGCCGACCCATTGGTGCAGACCGAGCAGGCCGTCCTCGGGGTGCAGCGCGAGGTGGCGTTGCATGGTCGCCATGTCCTTCATGATCGGCAGCCATCGGTCGACGCGGTGGAGGCGGTTGATCCGCATCCCGATCAGGAAGACGGTCACCTCGCGGTCGACGGCGGCGGTATAGCGGCCGGGGTGCAGCTGGGCCATCTCGGGCTCCTCGGGGTCGGGTCGATGTTCGAGAACAGTGTTATGAAACATCGTTATGCTACGTTCGTCAAGTGGCGAGGCCCAAGACGTACGACGACCGCCTGCGTCGCACGCTCATCGACACCGCGGCCGAGCTGATCGCGGCCCAGGGCGCCGAGGCGCTCGCGCTCCGGCCGCTGGCCGAGCGATGCGGGACGTCGACCAACGCGATCTATACCCTCTTCGGCAGCAAGGCCGGCCTGGTCATGGCCGTGATCACCGAGGCCGCCGCGAGCTTCACCGAGGCCCAGCGCGGCGTCGCGGCGACCGACGACCCGCTGGCGGACCTGATCGGACTGGGACGGGCCTATCGCGGATGGGCGAGGTCGCAGCCGGCGCTCTATGCGGTCATGTTCGGTGACCGTGTGCCGCTGCCCGAGGCGGCGAGCAAGGCCGAGGTGGACTCGATGGAGCCGCTGCTCACGACGGTGTCGCGGGCGATGGCGGCCGGACTGCTGCGGCCCGGGGACCCGATGGTCGCAGCCACCTCGATCTGGGCCGGCATCCATGGCTGGGTCAGCCTCGAGATCGCCGGCCGGCTCTCGTTGGGAGACGCCGCCGACGACCACGTCGAGGAACACCTGGCGGCCATCGCGACCTATTGGCTGGCCGCTCCGGGGGGCCCGTGCGGCGACGTCACGCCAGGCTGATGCCGCGGTTGACCCACACGTCGGTGACGGTCATGCCGACCTTCTCGTAGAGCCCCAGCGCGCCGGTGCGCGAGTCGGTGGACAGTCCGCACGTCATCGCGCCGTGAGCCCGCGACTCGCGGAACGCGTCGACGAGCACCACCTGGGCGAGCCCCCGGTGACGTTG
Source organism: Nocardioidaceae bacterium (assembly GCA_020438665.1). The sequence continues at coordinate 20,240 of JAGQUE010000259.1, forward strand.
GTCGGCCCGGGTGGCGAGCCGGCTCACATAGGCCTCGGCGTCGTCGGTGAGCTGCACGATGCCCACCGCGGCCACCGCTCCCAGGTCGTCGATGACGACGCGGACGTGCCACGGCTCGAACCCCGGCCGCCGCATCACCTCGGCCTCGAAGTCCTCGAACGTCTCGCGGTCGCGCGCGGACCACTCCAGGAAGGCGTCCTCCACGACGTCGTGGACCGCGCGGTACTCGTCCGGCGTCGCGGCACGGACGGCGTACCCCTCGGGTAGCGGGCGATCGGGGATCTCGGCACCCTCCAGGAGGTGGAGCACCCAGCTGGTCCACCGGACGTGATAGCCAAGTGCGGCCAGCAGGCGGTCGCCCGGGGAGCCCTGCGGTACGGGCATGCCGACGGTGTCGAACCCGCGCTCACGGGCGCGCTGCTGCATCCAACCGGCCAGCAGGGTGCCGATCCCGCGGCCGGTGTAGGCCGGCCGTACGGCGGCGTCACCCCGGCCGCCCAGCCCGACCTCGGCATAGGCGACGAGGGTGTCGCCGTCGAAGACGCCGAGCGTGCTGCCGGCGATGTCGAAGCTGGGTCGCTGCCAGTCCCCGACGATGTCGGCCTCCTCGATCTCGACGCGGCCGAGGTCGTGCTGCTGCTGGTCGGCCATCACCTCGAAGACGGCGCGCTCGTCGCCGTGGTCGAGGGGTCGGCTGGCAAGCCCGTCGGGGAGGTCGGTGGGGGTCAACGCGTCATTGGTCACCACGACATTCAAGGTGCTGGCGGCTGGTGTTGTCGCCCGAAATATGGCGGTGCCCCACTCGCCCTGGCGAGTGGGGCACCGGCGTCCGGTCGTCGATGGGACGCACACCGCAGGGGTCAGCCCTGCTGCTGGATCGCGGAGATGTCGAACTCCAGCTTGATCTTGTCGGAGACGAGCACGCCGCCGGTCTCGAGAGCGGCGTTCCAGGACAGGCCCCAGTCCTTGCGGTTGATGACGGCGGCACCCTCGAAGCCGATGCGGGTGTTGCCGAACGGGTCCTTGGCGGAGCCGGTGGGCTCGAACTCGATGGTGACCGGGTTGGTGACGTCCTTGATGGTGAAGTCACCGGTGATCAGCCAGTTGCCGTCCTCGACGACGACGGCGGTGGACGTGAAGGTCATGGTCGGGAACTGCTCGGCGTCGAAGAAGTCGGGCGACTTGAGGTGACCGTCGCGGTCTGCGACGCCGGTGTCGACGCTGGCGACCTGGATGGTCACCTGGACCGAGGAGGCGGCCGGGTCTGCGGAGTCGACGTGGGCGGTGCCGGAGAACTCGGTGAACTGGCCGCGGACGGTGGTGACCATCGCGTGGCGGGTCGAGAAGCCGAGGCGGGTGTGGGTCGGGTCGAGGGCGTAGTCGCCGGTGATGTCCTCGAGAACGGCGGTCGGGGCGTCGAAGGCCTCGTCGGGACGGCGGCTGAAGATGCTCATGGTGGTGTGGCTCCTGGGTGTGTCAGCACGTTGGCTGTTGTTGACGATTCAAGTATGTCAACGAAGGTGGGGCTGCGTCCATTCCCTCACCTTCGTGCATTTGCACAAAGATGAGGATCGTCGCCCGTTGACCCCCCTCGTCTCCGGTTGCAAGTCTCTGCAGCGGCCCGGGGGCAGCACCCTGGCCCCGGGCCGCCAACCCGACCGGCCCCACCGGGACCGGCACTCTAGAGAAGGGTCCTTCGCCCATGAAGAGGAAGCACCTGTCCGGCCTCCTGGCCGGCGCGGTGGGGCTCACCGGCCTCGCGCTGGCGGCACCGGCGGCCGCCCCCGCCGGCGCCGCGGTCACCCACGCGGCCACACCCCGGCCGGCCCCCAAGGCAGCCGCCCGCCAGACTGCGGAGCGGCTGGTCGACAGCCGCCTGCCCCAGCTCAGGCTCGGCGCCCGCGACAGCGTCTCGGCTCCCCGCGTGATCAGCGGCCAGCACGGCGTGCAGTACGTCGCCTATGAGCGCAGCTATCGCGGCCTCCCGGTCGTCGGCGGCGACTTCGTCGTCGTCACCGACAGTCACGGCCAGGTGCTCGCCACCTCGGTCGCCCAGCGGCGGGCCACCCGGCTCACCAGCATCGCGCCGCGTGTCAGCGCGTCCCGGGCGGCGGGGATCGCCCGGGCCGAGCTGGATCGCGTCGTCACGGCCACGACGCCGCGCCTCGTCGTCTGGCAGGGCCGGACCTCCCACCTGGCCTGGCAGACGACCGTCACCGGCCGTCACGCGGGCGAGCGCTCCATCCTCGCCATCGAGGTCGACGCCCGGACCGGCCGGGTGCTGCACACCCAGGAGCGCGTCCTCGAGGGGACCGGCTCGTCGGCGTACGCCGGCAACGTCTCGCTGCCCACCACGCAGTCCGGGTCGACGTACTCGATGAAGAACGCCAACGCCGCCACGCTCGTCTGCCAGAACGCGACGGGCAACACCACCTTCTCCGGCAGCGATGACGCCTGGGGCGACGGCAACGCCACCAACCGCGAGACCGGCTGTGTCGACGCCTTCTATGCCGCCGAGATGGAGCGGCAGATGCTGTCGTCGTGGCTCGGCCGAAGCGGCATGAACGGCTCCGGCGGCTGGGTGCCGATCCGGGTGGGGCTCAACGACGTCAACGCCTACTACGACGGCACCCAGGTGCAGATCGGCCACACCCAGACCGGTGGCAAGTGGATCGGCTCGATCGACGTGGTGGCCCACGAGTTCGGTCACGGCGTCGACGACTGGACGCCGGGTGGCATCTCCGGCGGCAAGACCCAGGAGTTCGTCGCCGACACCTTCGGGGCGGCCACCGAGTGGTATGCCAACAACCCCGTCGACCGACCCGACTTCCTGGTCGGCGAGCAGGTCAACCTCGTCGGCACCGGCCCGATCCGCAACATGTACAACCCGGTCGCCGCGGGCGACGACAACTGCTACTCCTCCTCCACGCCGAACCAGGAGGTGCACGCGGCCGCGGGCCCCGGCAACCACTGGTTCTATCTCCTCGCCGAGGGCAGCAGCCCGACCGACGGTCAGCCGACCAGCCCGACCTGCAACGGCTCGAGCGTGACGGGGATCGGCGTCCAGAAGGCCATGAAGATCATGTACAACGCGATGCTGATGAAGACGACCTCGTCGTCCTACCTGAAGTACCGCACCTGGACCCTCACCGCCGCCAAGAACCTCTACCCCGGCAGCTGTGTGGAGTTCAACGCCGTCAAGGCCGCGTGGAACGCCGTGTCGGTGCCGGCCCAGACGGCCGACCCGACCTGCACCACCGGCAGCAACACGGTCACCGTCACCAACCCCGGGAGTCGGACCGGGACCGTCGGGACCTCGACGAGTCTGCAGATCGCGGCCACCGACTCTGCGGCCGGCCAGACGCTGACCTATTCGGCCAGCGGTCTGCCGAGCGGGCTCTCGATCAACGCCGGCAGCGGCCTGATCTCGGGCACGCCCACGACCGCGGGCACCTACTCGGTCACGGTGACCGCCACGGACACCACCGGCGCCGCCGGATCGACCAGCTTCACCTGGACGATCAACGGGGGCGGCGGCGGCGGTGGCTGTACGCCCGCCCAGCTGCTCGGCAACCCGGGCTTCGAGACCGGGAGTGCCACCCCCTGGGCAGCGACCAGCGGTGTTGTCACCAACGCCACCGGGCAGGCCGCCCACGGGGGCAGCTGGAAGGCCTGGCTCGACGGGTATGGCCGTCGTCACACCGACACGCTGTCGCAGTCGGTGAGGATCCCGGCCGGCTGTGCGGCGACGCTGTCGTTCTACCTGCACATCGACAGTGCGGAGACGACGACGGCGACGGCGTACGACAAGCTGACCGTCAAGATCGGGACGGCGACGCTGGCGACGTACTCCAACCTCAACAAGGCCAGTGGCTATGTGTTGCGCTCGTTCAACGTGTCGTCCTATGCCGGCCAGACGGTGACGATCAGCTTCTCCGGGGTGGAGGACTCCTCCCTCCAGACCAGCTTCGTCATCGACGACGCGGCGGTGAACGTGGCCTGAGGTCACCTCGACGCCGCTGACACACGGCCCCTCGGCGCCACCCCCCACCCCGGCGCCGGGGGGTCGCTCGGCGTCCTCGTTCGACCCCGGAGTTGCATGACCATGCATTGGGATGCATGATTGTGCCGTGTCCAAGGTTCTCACGTTCCTGCCCGCCGGCGAGCGTGTCGGCATCGCCTTCTCCGGAGGTC
>JAGQUE010000260.1 GCA_020438665.1 Nocardioidaceae bacterium
TGACGAGGTAGAACCACGACGACCATGTCGCGAAGCCCTCGTTGAGCCAGATGTCGCGCCACCGGTTCACGCTGACCGAGTCGCCCCACCACATGTGGGCGAGCTCGTGAGCGACGACCTCGTGGTCGGGCCCGCTGGTGAAGAAGGCCTTGGAGTAGTTGGGCCGCGTCTGGTTCTCCAGCGAGAAGCCGAACGACGCGTTGACCAGGGTGCCACCGGCATTGACGAACGGATAGAACCCGAACTTGCGCGTGTAGAAGTCCACGACCCGCGGCGTGATCCGCAGGCTGCTGCGCGCGTTGCGCGCCATCGCGCCCTTCATGTGGCGGGTCATCGCATAGAGATAGGGGACGCCGCCTCGGCTCCTGCCACGCTCGATGTCGTAGTCACCGATGACGACGGTCGCCAGATAGGTCGCCATCGGGTCGGGCGAGCGCCAGTGCCAGGTGCGCTGCTTGCCGTGCCGGACCCTGCCGACGAGTCGGCCGTTGCTGATCACCTGCTTGCCGGCGGCCGTCGTCGCGAAGACGTCGAAGGTCGCCTTGTCGCGCGGGTGGTCGTTGCTCGGGAACCACACCGTGGCGACCTCGGGCTCGCCCGCCGCCAGCGCCCCGTCGCTGGTGGTCCACCACGCGCCGATGCCCGGCAGACGAACCCTCGCGGGGAACCCGGCATAGGTGACCCGCACCGTGAAGACGTCGCCCGAGCTGAGCGGCGAGCGCGGCGTGACGACCAGCTCGCGGCCGTGTCGGGAGAACGACGCCCGCTTGCCGTCCACCCACACCCGACGGGTCGGCAGCTGGAGGTCGAGGTCGAAGCGGGAGAGGTCCTGGGTCGCCGTGGCACGCAGGGTGGTGTCACCGACGAGCTTGTGGTTCCCGAGCGCATAGCGGACATGGATGCCGTAGTGCCGGACGTCATAGCCGCCGTTGCCGTACCTGGGGAAGTAGGGGTCGCCGGCGCCCGCTGCGCCGGGTGACGGCGCCGATGACGGCCCCGCTTGCGCCGAGGAGAGCCCCAATGGGAGCACCAGGGCGCCGGCGGCGACACCGGCGGCGATCCGCATGGCCCAGGTGCGGCGCGACGGGCGAGCGAGCTGGACAGGCATGCGGAAACCCCCGAGTGAGCAGGTGGTGCCGGCGTACGCCGACGCAGCGATCGATCAGTGCCATGGCACCGTACCCCGAGGAGGATCCGCCCGACACCGAGCCCCGACCCGGCTAGAGCGCCAGCTGGCTCTTGACGACGAGAGCGAGACGTGCGGCGACATCATGGGCGAGGTCCGCCGACACGGCCTCGACCATGACACGCACGAGCGGCTCGGTGCCGGAGGGTCGAAGCAGGATGCGCCCGCTCTCGCCGAGGGCGGCCTCCTCCTCGGCCACGGCGGCGGCGAGGACCGCGTCCTCGTCGGTGCGCGACTTGTCGACGTCCGGGACGTTGACCAGCACCTGCGGCAGCCGCGTCATCACGCCCGCGAGATCCTGCAGCGAACGCCCCGTGGTGGCCATCCGCTCGAGCAGCTGGAGAGCGGTGAGGATCCCGTCGCCGGTGGTGGCGTGCTCGCTCATGATCACGTGGCCCGACTGCTCGCCGCCGAGGGAGTAGCCGGACACCTTCATGGCCTCGAGCACATAGCGGTCGCCGACCTTGGTGCGGCGCACGTTGACGCCCTCGGCCTTCATCGCCTGAAGGAAGCCGAGGTTGCTCATCACCGTCGCAACGACGGTGTCCTTGACGAGGCGACCGGAGTCCTTCATCGACAGCGCGAGCACGGCCATGATCTGGTCGCCGTCGACGACGTTGCCCTCGTGGTCCACGGCCAGGCAGCGGTCGGCATCGCCGTCGAAGGCG
>JAGQUE010000261.1 GCA_020438665.1 Nocardioidaceae bacterium
GCTCGGTCGCGGGCACCTTCACCGACCGGGTGCGGGGTGTCCGCGACTGGGGCCTGCCCACCCCGGTGGCGGCGTGGGTCGCGCGCGACGTCGTACGCCACCTCGTCGAGTGGTTCCCAGGCTTCCTCGCCGGGGGCACCGGCATCGCGCTTGTCGCGGGCCCGTCGGTCGACGACGACCCGGTCGGGGCCTGGGAGGCCCAGGCGGATGCCGTGCAACGCCTGCTCGACGACCCGGTCACCGTGGACCTCGTGCTCACCAACCCCCATGTCGGTGAGCTTCCGCTGCCCGCGGCGATCGATCGCTTCTATACCGTGGACGTCTTCATGCACACCTGGGACCTGGCGCGGGCGACCGGACAGGACGACACGCTCGACCCCGACCTCTGCGAGGAGCTCGTGACCGGCATGGCCGGGGTCGAGGCGGCGATGCGCGGCTCCGGGCAGTACGGCGCCGCCGTCCCGGTCCCGGCCGACGCGCCGCCGCAGGACCGGCTCCTCGGCTTCATCGGCCGCGATCCCGGCTGGCGGCCGGCGGGGCGCTGAGGGAGTGCCAGTTTCACCGGCGCGCCGGTGAAACCGGCACTTCTCGCCCGAAGTTTCCCTCGAGAAGCGCCAGTTTGCATCGAGAAGTTCGTCGGCCGCAGCCAGCGGGAGGATCGGCGTCTGGCTCGATTCGCGTTCTCCTTGCGGGGCTGGTTATCCTTGTCGAGTGATACCCCCTGGGGTATACCGGGACAGTGGGTCCCAGCGACTGACAACCAGAGGAGAAACCCCCATGTGCAGCCCCGTCCGTTGCCACTCGTGCAGCAAGGTGACCTGGTCCGGCTGTGGCCAGCACGTCGACATGGTCATGGCGCAGTTCGCGCCCGAGGACCGCTGCGAGTGCCAGGCCAACACCACGCCCTCGATCGACTTCGGCTCGTTCTTCCGCCGGTGAGCACCAGCATCCACCGCACCGTCATCGTGGGCGGCGTGGCCGCGGGCATGTCCGCGGCCACCCGCCTGCGTCGCCTCGACGAGGCCATGGACATCGTCGTCCTCGAGCGCGGCGACCACGTGTCGTTCGCCAACTGTGGCCTCCCCTACCACGTGGGCGGCGTCATCGAGAACCGCGACGCCCTCCTGCTGCAGACCCCCGCGTCGCTCGCGTCGCGGTTCAACATCGACGTGCGCACCGGCAACGAGGTCGTCGCCGTCGACCGTGAGCGCCGCGTCGTCACCGTGCGCGACCGCGTCTCCGGCCAGACCTCCGAGGAGGCGTACGACGCCCTCGTGCTGGCCACCGGCGCCGCTCCGATGCGCCCCCAGATCCCCGGCGTCGAGCTGACCTATGCGCTGCGCGACCTCGCCGACATGGACGCCATCCTGGCCCGCCTCGACGACCAGGACGCGCCGAGCACGGCCGTCATCATCGGGGGCGGGTTCATCGGCCTCGAGCTCGCCGAGAACCTCACCCACCGCGGCCTGTCGGTGACGGTCGTCGAGCTCGCCGAGCACGTCCTGCCGCCGCTCGACCTCGAGATGGCCGCGCTGGTCCAGCGCCGGCTCGTCGAGAGCGGCGTCCGCGTCGTGACCGGCGTGGCCGCGAGCGCTGTCGACCCCGACTCCGTCACGCTGAGCAGTGGCGACAGGCTGCCGGCCGACCTGGTCATCATGGCGGCCGGCGTCGTTCCGGAGTCCCGACTGGCCCGCGACGCCGGCCTGGAGCTCTCCGAGCGCGGTGGCGTCGTCGTCGACGACCTCCAGCGCACCAGCGACCCCCACATCTATGCCGTCGGTGACGTCGCGGTGAAGCGTGACGCCCACAGCGGCGCCGGGGTCCTCGTGCCGCTCGCCCAGACCGCCAACCGCCACGGCCGCCTGGTCGCCGACGTCATCACCGGCCGGGCCACCACGGCCAAGCCGGTGCTCGGCTCGGCCATCGTGGGCGTCTTCGGGCTGACCGTCGCCGCCACCGGATGGAACGAGAAGCGGGCCCGCGCCGAGGGCCGCGCGATCCGGGTGATCCACAGCCACCCCGCCGACCACGCCGGCTACTACCCCGGCGCCGAGGCGATGCAGCTCAAGCTCGTCGTGGACGCCGAGACCGACCTCATCCTCGGCGCCCAGGGC
>JAGQUE010000020.1 GCA_020438665.1 Nocardioidaceae bacterium
GTCCATCTCGAAGAACCGCTCCTGGGCGTGGACATAGCCCTGCGCGCGCATCAGGTCGTCGACCGTGTCGCCATAGAGCTGCGGGATGCCGTTGGCGTCGCGGACCACCTCGACGGGCGCGGTCAGCCCGGGCAGGTCGATGGTGCCGGTCGTCTGCGGGAACGGGCGCCGGACGAAGACCACGCCGGCGACCAGGCCCGCGACGAGCGCCAGCACCACCGCACCGGCGACATAGGCCGACCAGCGCGCCGGCCAGGGCAGGCTGCGGAACCGTCGCCAGCGCCCGGAGGCGGCGGCGGGGGTGGGCTCGGGGTCCGGGACGGGCTGGTCGCTCATGGTGCTGGCCATTGTGCCGTAGAATCTGGCAGTCACCCGGCGCGAGTGCCAACCCCTCGCGCCCCAGGAAACGTCGCCAAGGGGTTCACGTGCCGACCTATCAGTACGCCTGCACCGAGTGCGGTCACTCCTTCGAGCAGGTCCAGAGCTTCTCCGACGACGCGCTGACGCACTGCCCCGAGTGCGACGGGCGGCTGCGCAAGGTGTTCAACGCCGTCGGCGTGGTCTTCAAGGGCTCCGGGTTCTATCGCACCGACAGCCGATCCTCCTCCACCGCGAGCGAGACAGGCTCGTCGTCGACCTCGTCCTCCTCGTCGTCCACGTCCGCCTCGTCGTCCACGTCCGGTGGCGCCGACTCGTCGGGCTCGGGCTCGTCGTCGGGATCCACGGGCTCGAGCACACCGTCGGGCTCCGGTTCGGGCGGCGCGTCGTCCACAGCCGTCGCCAGCTGAGGCACCACACCGACGCCTGTGGAGGGCGCCCCACCAGGGATGCCCGGCTGACCTAGCCTCCGCCGGGTGAGCTCTCCGTCCCCTGTCGAGCTGGTGACGCGCGGCCGGTCGGCCGCCGCCCGGCTGCGTCGCGTGCTGCGTCGTACCATCCTGGCGCGGCGGCGCTCGCTGGCCGCCGTGCTCGCGGGCATCGCCGTCCTGGGCGTGCTGCGCGCCGTCTCCCCACCTCCTGGCCCGACCGCCGAGGTCCAGGTGGCTCGTCGCGACCTGACGGCCGGCGCCGTCATCGAGCGCGGCGACCTCGAGCGCGTCCGCGTCCCGGTCGCGCTCGTGCCCGACGGGCTGGTCGCCGCTCCGGTGGGATCGGTGCTGGCCGCTCCGCTGCGGCGCGGTGAGCCGGTCACCGATGTCCGCCTGGTCGGGCCGGGGCTCGCGGCCGGCTTCCCCGGCCGGGTCCTCGTCCCGGTGCGGTTCCCCGACGCGGCGGCCGCCGACCTGCTCCGTCCGGGGGACGTCATCGACGTGATGGCCACGGGTTCGCGCAGCGCTGCGCCGGGGATCGTCGCTGCGGGCGCGACCGTGGCGGCCGTCCCAGCCGAGCCATCGAGTGGGGTCGGGGGTGACGCCTCAGTGGGTTCGACAGCATCCGGAAGGCTGCTGTTGCTGGCGGTACACCCCCAAGATGCCGTTGATGTCGCCGTGTCACAGGTTGGGCAACTCCTCACCTACCTGCGAAGCGACTAGGCTCCCCCCGTTCGAAATGTCTAGACGGGCCCCCAGGGGGTGCCCGTTCGAAGGAGCCAGTCCCATGTCTGGGTTCAAGAATTTCATCCTGCGCGGCAACCTGGTCGATCTGGCCGTCGCCGTCATCATCGGTGGCGCGTTCGGGTCCGTGGTGGCCGCGTTCACCGCCTGGCTCACCGGAGCAGTCGGGGGCTCGGACTCGATGTTCGCCAACGCCAAGGAAGGCGACTTCGCCTTCTTCCTCAACGCCCTGATCTCGTTCCTGATCCTCGCGGCTGTCGTCTACTTCTTCGTCGTCCTGCCCTACACCAAGGCCAAGGAGCGGTTCTTCCCGAGCCCCGAGCCCGGCACCCCGCCGGACATCACGCTGCTCACCGAGATCCGCGACCTGATCGCGGCACAGAAGGGCTGAACACCGGCTCCAGCCGCTCCACCCACTGGCCCCGCCCACACCGGTCGGGGCCAGTCCCATGTCCGGGCCTGTGGACAAATCGCGTTAGTACGGAAGCCGGCGACGCTGCCTTCCGTACTAACCGGATTTATCCACAGGGGGACCCGTGACTCAGCCGTGGTGGGGCGGTACCTCTCGCCGCAGCCAGGCGTCGGAGGCGGACTCGCCGGGCGGACCACCGGGGGTCGACTCGCCGTCACGGTCGTCGTTGGTCTGCTCGGGTAGCACGTCCCCGAACACCGCCGCCAGCCGCTGCCGCCGCTTCCACTCCGGTTCACGCCCTGTCGTCACATCCGGTGGCGGCTCGGCGGGTCCGGGTGTCTCGGTGGGTCCGTGGGCCCCAGCGGGACCGGGCTCGTCGGTCACGTGCACAGGCCGGCGGCGGCCGCGGCGTCGGTAGCGGCCGAGCTGCTCGGCGACGGCGAGGACGACGGGCTGCGGGGCGGGCGACCCTTGTCGGTCGGATCGCTGGACGACTGATCGCTCGTGCCCGGGGGCTTGGCGGCGTTGATCGCCGTGGCGGTCAACCGCTTGGACAGCGGCTCGTCGTTGGCGATCTTTCTCCAGACCGACGCGGCCGAGCCGGCCCACACGACCCGGTTGGGGTCGTTGGGGTCCCACGTCCACGGGATGGTGAGGAACTGGATGTTGCTCGGGTTGATGTGGCGGAACTCATAGCCGAGCTTGGCGATCTTGCCGACGTTGTCGAGGCCGCGGTCGACCTTGATCGACGCGGTTGCGGCATCGAGGAAGCGCAACAGCCGATCGGGGCGTGACAGCGTGCCGGCCGAGATGACCCTGTTGGCCATCGAGGCGATGAACGCCTGCTGTCGCTTCATCCGGCCGATGTCGGAGCCGTCGCCGACGGCGTAGCGCTGCCGGACATAGGACAGCGCCTGACGGCCACTGACGTCGTAGGTCCCGGCCGGGAGGTGGATGCCGTGGGCCTGGTCGTTGATCTCCTCGGGCACGCAGACCTGGACACCGCCGATCGCGTCGACCATGCCCTGGAAGCCGTTGAAGTCGACGACGACATAGTGGTCGATGCGGATGCCGGTGAGCTGCTCGAACTGCTGCATCGTGCACCCGGGGCCGCCGATGGCGAACGCGGCGTTCCACATCTGGTAGGACGCGGCCGGGACCGTTCCGTGGTCGCAGGCCGGCCGGTCGACCATCGAGTCGCGCGGGATGCTGATGCCATAGGCGTGCTCGCGGTCGGCGGACAGGTGGATCAGGATCGTGGTGTCGGAGCCGCCACCGCCGGTCTCGTTGTCGATGTTGTTGCCCTCGCCGGCGCGGGTGTCTGAGCCCATCACGAGGATGTTGAGCGGCTCGGCTGGGCCGGAGACATCGACCTTGTCGGGCCGGTGCTCGAGCTGGTCCTCATAGTTGGCGGTCGTGAGGTTGCCGCTGAGGTGTCGGAACGAATAGACGACGAAGAGGGCGACCGCCATCGACATCACCAGGATGGTGACGGTCAGGACACGGGCGACGGTATGGCGCTTCTTGGCCTTGCCGCGTCGCTTGGGAGCGCCGTTGGACGGCTGGGGGTCGACGACAGGGTCGTCGACCCTGCTCTCGTCAGACATGCAGTCGTTTCCTCAAGGTCGCTCGCAGGTCACCCCGCGGGGGTACGTCGAAAGTACGTGTTCGCCTCAAATGATGGGCCGCGGCCGTCTCAAGAGGCAAAACGACCGGACCCGATGGACCAGGCCACCGCGGCCACCACGGCGCCCGGCTCCCCGATCCTGACGCCGGGTCGTCACAGGATCTGACGACTCGGCGAAGGTCTGGACGACGGGTCAGCGCAGCGACCTGGCCAGGGCAGCCGAGGCGAGACCCAGCAAGCCAAGGCCCGCGAGGGTGAGGACGAGCAACGACAGCCAGACCTGACCGAGACCGGCTCCCTCGACGAGGATCTTCCAGAGGGCGTCGTTCATCCAGGCGTGGGGCGTGATGAAGGCCACCCTGCGGAGCGTGTCCGGGAAGAACTCCAGCGGCTGCATCGAGCCGCCCAGCGCGGCGAGCACGAGTGACAGCATCAGTCCGATCGCGCTCACCTGCTGCTCGGTCCGGCCGAGTGTCCCGAGCAGCATCGCGACACCGGTGCCGACCAGCGACATGGCGACGCACAGCAGCCACACGGCCAGCGGGTCGTGCCAGTCGACGCCGAAGAGCAGCATGCTCCCGAAGAAGACGATGACGGCCTGCAGCATCGCCACCACGAAGCGGCTGATCGCCTCGCCGGTCACGATCCGGGCGATCGGCACGGGCGCGGCCCGCACCCGGCGGGTGACGCCGAGCAGCCGCGTGGTCAGCAGATAGGTCGCGCCGGTCGCGGACGCCAGGAAGATGAACAAGGTGAGCTCGCCGGCAGCGAGCACCGCTCGGATGCTGGCGGCCTCGTTGCCGGGCTCGCCGACCTCGTCGACCGTGACCGAGGTGGCCGGCACGGCCGAGGCGGCCGCGTCGACGGCGGCCGCGGCCTGGTCTGCCGGCACCCCGGTCTGCTCGGCGACGACCGCGACGACACGGTCGCGCACCCCGGCCTCCTCGATCGCCGACGTGGCGATCGTGCGCAGCTGGGTGTCGTCGCCGGCGCCTGAGGAGAACCACCGGAAGGTCGTGAGATCCGCGCCGGTAGCACCGGGCTCGACCACCCAGCCGCCGTCGAGCGTACGCCGAGCGACATCGTCGCGCAGCGCACCGGCGTCGGAGACCCGGACGACGGTGACGTTGGCGGTCGCCTCGAGCCGGGCGGTGACGGCTCGACTGAGCTCGGTCGGGTGCGGGTCGACCACCCCGACCCTGTAGTCGCCCACCGACCCTCCGATGGCGACGCCGAGCGAGAACACGATGAGCAGCGGCAGCACGACGAGGAAGAACAGGTTGGACCGGTCGGAGAAGAGCCGCTTGAGGTTGGCGCGGACGATGGCGACCACGGCGTTCACGGGCGCACCCTCCGTCCGGCGAGAAGGAGCCCGGGAATGCCGACCACTACGGCAAAGAGCAGCAGGATGCCGAACGGCAACAGCGCGGCGGTCCAGCCCTGACCGCCCGTCAGCCGCACGAGGCCCTCGTTGAACCAGTAGTGCGGGGTCAGCTTGGTCGCGACGGCGGCGATCCCGCCGGAGCGCGCCATCGAGAAGAATGAGCCGCCGAGGATGCCGAGCACCAGCGCAACACCGGCCTGGACCGCGCCCGCCTGCTCCGCCGTACGCGCGGTGCCCACGACGAACGACGCCGTCGAGACCGCGGCGAGCACGCCGCCGACGACGAGCAGGCCGACCCCGACGGGGCTGCCGAAGGACGCCCCGAGCAGCAGGGTGGCGAACACGACGAGGAACGTCATCGAGGCGAGCCCGATCGCAAGGCTCACGAGGACCTTGGAGGCGACGACCTGCCAGGGTGGCACCGGGGCGGCCAGGATGCGGGGCAGCGTGCCGACCCGGCGCTCCTCCAGGAGCCCGAGGACACCGAACTGGACGGTGAAGAACAAGAAGAACGTCGCCATGCCGGCGGCGACCTGGGTCTTGGGATCGATCCCGTCGGCGCTCTGGCTGGCGTCCGCCATGGCGGCGGTCGACGGGCTGGAGATGACGGCCTGGGCGACCTCCTCCGGAGGGGTCGAGGCGCCGAGCTGG
>JAGQUE010000262.1 GCA_020438665.1 Nocardioidaceae bacterium
TGTCGGCGAGGCCCTCATAGACCATCGCACCCAGGAGCGCCCCCCGGAGCGGGCCGCACGCGTGCGCCCAGTCGACCGGAGGCCCGGCGTGGAGGAACTCGCCTCGCTCGAGGCCGAGGACCTCGGCGGCGGGTCGGACATCGACCCACTGGGCACGGGCGGTGGTGAGGCGGCGCGCGGACTCCGCGGTGGCCGCCGCGGTGCCCGGTGCCAGGACAGCCCGCTTCAGCGCGGCCTCGGCACCGGCAGCCGGTGGCGCCCAGTCCACCCGCACGGTTGCGACGGCCTGGGCGGCGAGCTCGTCGGCGAACAGCGGCACACCGGCCGTGGCGACGGTCGGGGCCCGGTCGAGGTCGAGGGCGGTCATCGGACTGCTCCTTCGATGAGGGCCACGGCCTGCCGCGTGGCTTCGGCGTTGGAGAGGTGGACGCTGGCGCCGGCGGCGACCAAGCGGGTGGCGACGTCGTCGAGACCCTGGGGGTCCTGCGACGTGCCCACCAGGGACACGACGAAGGCCAGGTCACGCCCGGCGGCCCGGGCGGTCTCGCGGGCCTGGGTCATGACGGGGACCAGGTCGTCGGCGGGGTGCCGGTGCGAGCCATAGCCGAGGACCACGTCGAGCAGGATGACGGCGCAGGACGCGTCGGCGGCCTCCTCGAGGATCCGGGCGTTGCGCAGCGACGGGTCGATCATCGGGTGAGCGCGTCCCTGGGTGAGCTTGTCGTCGCCGAAGTCGATCATGAGGTGCCCCGGGTGGGTGAGGCCGTCGGGCAGCTGCCAGTCGGGCTCCAGCGGCGTGTTGGACATGACCGGGCCCAGCGTCTCGGCGGCGATCGCCATCGACTCATCACACAGGGTCCCTCCCGAGAAGAGCCCTCGGATCGAGCCCGGCCGAGGGAGCCGCTCGTGGTCGGCGGACCAGCTCTCCGGCTCCCACGCGTCGACCCCCATCGCCCGCAGGACGTCCATCGACACCGCAGTCAGGTCCTTGCGTCCCCGCCCGACGAACGCGACCACCGACGGGGTGGTCAGCGCCGCGGCCGCAGCGACGATCTGCTCCGCGACCAGCGGGTCCGGCGGCTTGGAGAGCACGACGACCAGCTCGGTGCCGGGGTGCTCGTCCAACATCGTCATCGCACGCAGCGTCGACCGGCCGCCGACGGCGCGCGAAAGGTCCCGACCACCGACGCCCAGGATGGCGGACAGGCCGACGCCGGCCCGGTCCACCAGGCTGCTGACCTGCTGGGCACCCGTCCCCGACGCGGCCACCATGCCGACCGGGCCTGGCCGGACGGCGTTGGCGAAGCCGAGACCCACGCCACCGACGACGGCGGTGCCGCAGTCGGGGCCCATGACCAGCACACCCTGGTGCTCGAGCGCCGCGTCCTTGAGGCGGATCTCCTCCTCGACGGTGACGTTGTCGGAGAACAGCATCACCGACGTGCCCGACTCGATCGCATCCATCGCCTCGACGGCGGCGTGCTCACCGGGCAGCGAGATCAGGCACAGGTCCGCGCCGGCGCGCAGCGCTGCCGAGAGCGTCCGCGGCGGCTCGACGGCCTCGCCGCCCTCGCCGCCGGCGGCGGCCCGCGCGGTGAGCCGGGCGTCCAGGATCGCGATAGCGGCGGCCAGCTGGTCGTCGGTGCCTGCCTCCACCGCGACCATCAGGTCGTTGGGGGTCGCGCTCGCGATCTCCGCGGGGTCGAACCCGAGGCGCTCATAGAGCTCGAGGTTGAGCGGCGTGGCCATCGCCACGATCGCCGCGGACACCCCGGGCGCGGCCGAGACGGCCTGGCTGATCTCCATCAGCGTCACCGAGTCACGATAGGTCCCGGCTCGCAGTTCGATTCGACGTGTCATGGTGCACCCACCAGGGCTCCTAGCATTCCTGCCGCGAGGTCGTGGCCCGAGTGGCCGCCGACGGCGAACAGCTCGTCGGCGCGGGCATCGATGTGCGGCTGCGGCGCAGCGGCCGCGACGGCTTCGAGAAGGCGCGCTGCTTGCGGGATCATCTGCCCCTGGGTCGCGGCCTCCAGCAGCGCGGTGGAGAGCGCGGTCGTATGGGTGCGGGCGCGGTCGAGCACGGCGCGCGCCGTGGCGTCGTCCAGCCGCGAGACCAGGGCCAGAACCGCCAAGGCACCGGCCACGACGTCGTCACCCGACGGGGTCAGCCCGGGGCCGAGCCCGATCACGGCGGTGGCGGCCCGGACGTCGCCGCGCGCCAGGGCGGCGCCGATCGACATCTCGTCGGCCAGTGGCAGGCCGAAGGACGCCTCGGGCTGCAGCCCCACCGCGCGTTCGAGCACCTCCCCCCGGGTGGCCAGCACGGCGCCGTTCACCCGCGGACGCGGGTCCCACCAGCGGGCCGCGTGCCAGCTCCTGGCGCCGTACCCGATGGTGCCGGCGCCGACATGGACGTCGGTGCCCGTGCGCGGTAGCCGGCGGCTGTCGAGGACGACCCCCATCGGGACGCGGACCGCGTCGGGTGCCAGGAGGGCGACGAGCTGGTCCCGGCCGTGGCTGCGCACCTCGGCGTAGCACGCGGACCGGGTCTCCCACCGGACCCGGCCGTGGCCGGGCGCCCCGAGCAGGAGCTCGCGCAGGGCGAGGCTGCACCAGGCCGGCCGCGGGGCCGGGGCGGGTGAGGTGGTCGGACGCACGGTGCTGGCTCCCTTCCGAGAGCGGGGGCGGCGCTGCCCGTGCCCGACGGCGCAGGGCCGGAGCCCGGGCACGGGCAGCGTCATCGGTTCACTCTCCCAGGTCGACGATCGCGATCACGGGGCCGCCTCCCGACGGGCCCTGGTGGGTCGCGGCCACCGACACGAAGATCGCCGGGTCGCCGGTCACGGCGGCGGCGACGCCGCCGACGCAGGCCTTGATCTGACGGTGCCAGTGAACGTCGGAGTCGTCGAGCATGATGTTGCGACGACCACGGACGTGACCGGTCGGGTCCGCCTCGCACTTGAGGAAGACGTTGACCAGCCGGTCACCCAGCAGACTCGGGTCGACCGTGTCCTCGGGCAGGTCGAGCCCGGCGTTGCGGATCGCGTTCCAGACGCCCTTGAAGTCGAGGGCGTCGCGCATGACGTCGTGACCGATCGCGTAGCGTCCGCCGACGCCGCGCTTGTTGCCGACGAGAACGATCTGCGCCTGGTCCAGCTCGACGCCGGACGAGCACGAGGCCACCGACGAGAACAGCGACAGGTCGTGCATGACCTGCTCGTCGGTCGGCATCTCGATCTCCCCCAGCGCCACGGCGATGCCGAGCGCGGACGTGCCGTTGGACAGGTCCATCGACAGGAGGGTGTCCTCGGTCCAGACGGTCTTGCCGCGGGCCTTGGCATCGTTGATGGTGTCGAGCGTCAGCAGCGGGGTCTTGGTCTGGACGTAGTGCACGTCCGCCGGGTCCTCGATGCCGGCGGCCGCCATGGCCTCACGCACGCCGGCGGCGACCTTCTCGATCATCGCGACGCGGCCGATGTCCTCGGGCAGGATCTTCTCGCTCATCGCGAAGCCGACGGCCAGCCGCGGCTCGTCGGTCACGGGGCCGGAGCCCTCGGGCAGCCGGGCGAAGATGGTCGCGTGGGGGCTGAGCACACCGTCGGTCCCGCCGGACCAGGCGAGCGGGATCTGCTTGATCTCGTCCCAAGACCGGGTTCCCTTGTCCCGAAGGACGCCGCGGAACGCAGTGTCGGCGATGATGCGGGTGTAGTCGTTGACCCCGCCGTTGCCCTCGGTCTTGCCGACGATGGCGACGACGTCATCCGCGGCGAACACACCCTTGTCGATCAGTTCCTCCATGCCGGAGGCGTCGGTCACCTTGAGGATCGGGACCTTGCGTACCTCGATGGGGTTGCCCATCTCGGGCACCACCTTTCGTTGCTGTGAGTTCGGTTGTGTGGTTGTGGGGTCGTGAACAGGGCTCAGACCGTGACGGCCTCGGGCACGCGGAAGCTCTTGTTGGCCTCCAGCACCGCCGGGTCGACGTCGAAGTTGAGCTCCGCCCCGACCATCTGCTGCACGTAGTTCTTGATGGAGGTGTCCCAGTACTTCTTGGTGACGTAGAAGACGCGGGCGCCGCCCAGCTCGTGCTGAACGTCGGGCCACGGGTAGGACGGCTGGGCCATGCCGAGGCCCCACCGCTTCCAGCCGTTGTAGCTCTCGTAGGTCGCCCAGAACTCCTGGTTCTTGAGGATCTCGAAGGCGTAGTAGGCCTTGGCGTAGTACATGATCGCGCCGATGCGGCCACCACGGGCCAGCGCCATCGTGTGCAGGCTGATGTTGATGTCCTGGCTGACCAGGCGACCGTTGGCCAGGCCGACCCACTCGCCGTCGATCAGGCCGACGAGCGTGTAGGGGTCCTTGAGGCGCTTGCGGTACCAGCCGGCGAGCTCGGCGTGGACGCGGGCGCCGACGACGTCATAGAAGTCGTGGTCCGCGGCCATCACCTGGCGCATATAGCTCATCATCGCGGGTGCCTCGTCGAGCTGGGCCTCGCGGATGAGCATGGTGCGGCCGTCCTTGAGCGTGATCTGCGCGCCCGGCCACGGGAGGAGATCCATCGGAGGGGCTTGCAGGATGGCCTCGATCTCACGCACATCGATGTCGATGTGGTCCTGGGAGACCTCGGTGGGGGGTTCGACGAACACTGGCTTGCCTTTCGTGTGGGTGGGGTGCCGGTTGGGGGTGTGAGGGCAGCCCCGGCAGGGCGGGAGCAGCGCCGTGCTGCTCCCGGCCTGCGTGGGGGGCTGGGTTCTCGGTGGAGCTGTTACTCGGCAGCGGCCTCGATGTCGCCGGCCTCCGACTCGTGGACCGCAGGCAGGTAGAGGGCGCCCTTGGAGGGGCCGACCTTGGCGATCCAGTTCATGAGGTGGTAGGCGAGGATGCAGCCGAAGGAGCCGATGGCGATGCCGTTGAAGGACAGGTCGCCGTGCGTCCAGGTCAGGTCTGCCGCGCCCATGATCAGGCCGATCGCGGCCGGGAACAGGTTGACGGGGTTCTTGAAGTCGACCTTGGCCTCGACCCAGATGCGTCCGCCGAGGACCGCGATCAGGCCGTAGAGGACCAGCGTCGCGCCGCCGAGAACGCCGACCGGGATGCTGGTGATGAGGGCCCCGAACTTCGGGATCATCGCCAGCGCGATGGCCGTGATGCCGGCGACGATGTAGGCAGCGGTCGAGTAGACCCGGGTCGCGGCCATGACGCCGATGTTCTCGGCGTACGTCGTCGTGCCGGAACCGCCGCCCACACCGGACAGCATCGTGGCGATGCCGTCACCCATGTAGCCGCGTCCGAGCGACTTGTCGAGGTTGCGGCCGGTCATGGAGCCGACCGCCTTGATGTGGCCGGTGTTCTCGGCGATCAGCACGATCACGACCGGCACGATCAGGGTGATCGCGGTCCAGCTCCAGGTGGGCAGGGTGAACTCGGGGAACCCGATCCAGTCGGCGGCGTCCCAGGCGGCCTTCAGCTGCAGCTGGTCCTGCGGCCAGGCGACCAAGTAGCCCACCACGACGCCGATCAGGATGGAGATGCGGCCGAAGAAGCCGGGCAGCGCGACCGTCGCGAGCAGGATGACCAGCAGCGTGATGACCGCGGTCCAGGGCTGCGCCTTGACGTTGCCGATCGCGACGGGGGCGAGGTTGAGCCCGATCAGGGCGACCACGGCGCCGGTGACGGCCGGCGGCATGATCACGTTGATCCAGCGGGAGCCGAACCGGTCGACCAGGAGGCCGATCACGAACAGCACCGCACCGGCGGCCAGGATGCCGCAGAGCGCGGCGGGGATCCCGCCGTCGGCCTTGGCGGCGATGACCGGCGAGATGAACGCGAAGCTCGAGCCGGTATAGCTCGGCAGCCCCATCCGGACGCTCTTGGACCGCGTGATCGCGATGAAGACCAGCGTGCCGATGCCGGAGAAGAGGATGGTGGTGGTCGGCGGGAAGCCGGTCAGGATCGGCACCAGGAACGTGGCGCCGAACATGGCGACGACGTGCTGCATCCCGATGCTGATCGTGCGGCCCCAGGCGAGGCGCTCATCCGGAGCGACAACGTCTTCGGGCCCGAGTGTCCTTCCGTCACCGTGCAGTGTCCACAGTTGCATTGTGCGACCTCACTTATGTCAGACCCGGGCGCATCGAGAGGCAC
>JAGQUE010000263.1 GCA_020438665.1 Nocardioidaceae bacterium
GTGGCGCCGAACATGGCGACGACGTGCTGCATCCCGATGCTGATCGTGCGGCCCCAGGCGAGGCGCTCATCCGGAGCGACAACGTCTTCGGGCCCGAGTGTCCTTCCGTCACCGTGCAGTGTCCACAGTTGCATTGTGCGACCTCACTTATGTCAGACCCGGGCGCATCGAGAGGCACGCCGAGCCGGCTGCTCGACGCTCGGGACGATCCGATCCGGAGACCTTGGCGCTGACTCGGCGCTCTCCCCCGGCGAGCCGAGCCGCTCTTCCGCCACCTCCGGTCTGGTCGTGGTTCACGGCCTTAGAGGCATCATGGCGTCGGGACCCGCTCGCGTGGTTAGCGAGACATGCCACAAATACAAGCTGTCGGTTGTGAGGTGGCTGTGGCCGCCGGCGTACGCCGGGGAAGCGGGCCGTGTGGCGTCCGGACGAGCGGGTACCCCCACCTCGTGACCGGACCGCAGCAGGCGCGCATCCTCGTGGTCATGGGCGTCTCGGGCGTCGGGAAGTCCACCATCGCCAAGTCCCTGTCCACGCTGCTGGGCTGGACGTTCGCCGAGGGCGACGCATTCCACCCCGAGGCCAACGTGGCGAAGATGGCGGCCGGTACTCCGCTCCGCGACGAGGACCGCTGGCCCTGGCTGCGCGCGCTCGGGGCCTGGATGAGCGAGGAGATCGCGGCCGGCCGTCCCGCCGTGGTCACCTGCTCGGCATTGCGCCGCTCCTATCGCGACCTGCTGCGCGAGGACCGGCCCGAGGTGCTGTTCTGTCACCTCGCGGCCGACGAGGACGTCATCCGCGAGCGGATGACTCGTCGCAGTGGGCACTACATGCCGGTCTCGCTGCTGCACAGCCAGTTCGACACCCTCGAGCCGCTCGGCCCCGACGAGCCCGGTTTCGTCGTGTCCGTCGACGGCACCGCCGCCCAGGTGATCGACCGCGTGCTCGCGGAGCTGGGCGTCGACGTCTCGGAAGGAGAACCTCGTGACTCCGCTGCTCCTCCCTCTGGCCGATGAGCCGCCGCTGATCAGCCAGGCCGGCAATACCCAGCTCGTGCTGGCCGCCCTGGCCGGCATCGCCACGGTGGTCGCCCTGATCGTCTGGGGCAAGGTCCACCCCTTCATCTCCCTGATGCTGGGCGCCGCCGCGCTCGGTCTCGTGGCATGGGCCGCCCCGACCGATCTCGTCACCAGCTTCACCACCGGCTTCGGTGCCACCGCCGGGTCGGTCGGGCTGCTCATCGCGCTCGGGGCCATGGTGGGTGCGATGCTGGCGAAGTCGGGCGGCAGCGACACCATCGTGGACACGATCGTCGGTCGCTCCGGAGCTCGGGCGCTGCCATGGGCGATGGCACTCATCGCGGCCATCCTCGGGCTCCCGCTGTTCTTCGAGGTCGGCGTGGTGCTGCTGATCCCCGTCGTGCTCCTGGTCGCCCGCCGGATGGATGTCCCGATCATGCGCGTGGGCATTCCCGCCCTGGCCGGTCTGTCGATCCTCCACGGCCTGGTGCCGCCGCACCCCGGCCCCTTGGTGGCCATCGACTCGCTGGGTGCCGACCTCGGCCTCACGCTGCTGTTCGGCCTGATCGTCGCGGTCCCCACCCTGCTGGTCTGCGGGCCGCTGCTGGCGGTCCCGATCCAGCGGTGGGTGCCGGTGCACGCCCGCACCGACCTGCTCCCTGCCGACGGGCCGGCCACCGGGGCCGCCGACGTGGCCCAGCGCGAGGAGACAACGCTCCCGGAGTCCCGGGCCGGCTCGCGGGATGGAGCACGGCACCGTCCAGGGTTCGTCGCCGCGGTCGTGAGCATCACGCTCCCGGTCGTCCTCATGCTCGCCCGCGCGATCGTCGAGCTGGTGGTCGACGACCCCGAGAACCGCACCCAGGCCGTCTTCGACTTCATCGGTACGCCGGCCGTCGCGCTGCTGCTGGCCGTGATCGTGGCGATGTTCGCCCTCGGGTTCGGCACCGGCATGGACCGCTCGGAGGTCGAGCGCTCGCTGGGCTCCGGGCTGCCCGGGATCGCCAGCATCCTGCTGATCGTCGCCGCCGGCGGTGGCTTCAAG
>JAGQUE010000264.1 GCA_020438665.1 Nocardioidaceae bacterium
GCATCACCCACCTGCTCGGCCGCGTGGCCGACGTGCACCGTGGCGCCCAGCGCTCGCAGCGCGTCGAGCGTCGCCGAGTCGGCGCCGTCGCTCCCGGAGACCGGGACGCCGCGGGCCAGCATGATCCGGGCGATGGCCGACAAGCCGGCGCCGCCGATGCCGACGAAGTGGACGCGACCCAGTCGATCGGCGGGGAGCAGCTCGGCGGGGACCGGGATCTTCATCCGGCCGCCTCCACGACGATCCGGGCGAGCCGGTCGTCCGCGTCGCGCGGGACCAGCCGAGCCGCGGCCTCGCCCATGGCGGCCAGCCTGTCGGCGTCGGTCGCCAGGTCCGGGACCGTGGCAGCGACCCATTCGGAGGTGAGCGCGGCATCGGGCACCAGCAGGCCGCCTCCGGCGGCCACGATCGGCTCGGCGTTGCGGGCCTGCTCGCCGTTGCCGATCGGCAGCGGCACGAAGACGCCCGGCAGCCCGACGGCCGCGGCCTCGGTCACGGAGCTGGCGCCCCCGCGGCACACGACCAGGTCGGCGGCGGCATAGGCGAGGTCCATCCGGTCCACGAAGTTGACCACCACATAGGGGACGTCGGAGGCGGCGGGTGACGCCTCGCCCTGCGGGCCCACGACATGGAGCACCTGGACGCCGGCCGCCGCCAGGGCCTGCGACGCTCCCGCCACGGCGTTGTTGAGGTTGCGGGCGCCCTGGGAGCCTCCGGTGACCAGCAGCGTGGGGCGGTCGGCGTCGAGGCCGAAGAAGGCACGGGCCTCAGCGCGCCGCGCCGCGCGGTCCAGCGTGGAGATCATCCGTCGGATCGGCAGGCCGACATATTCGGCCCGCGGCAATGGGGTGTCCGGGAAGCTCACCGCGACCCGGCTCGCAAGCCGGGCGCCTGCCCGGTTGGCCAGCCCCGGCAGGGCGTTCTGCTCATGGACGACAACGGGCAGCCTGCGGCGGCGCGCCGCGACATAGGCGGGCATCGAGACATAGCCGCCATAGCCGACGAGGACGTCGGGGCGCACCCGGTCGAGGACGGCGCCCGCCTCCTTGATCGCAGCGCGGAGCCGACCGGGCACGCGCAGCAGCTCACCCGAGAGGCTGCGGGGCAGCGGCACCGGCGGGATGTGTTCCAGCGGGTAGCCGGCGGCCGGGACGACCTGGTTCTCCAGACCGCGCGGGGTGCCGAGGCAGACGATCTCGACCTCGGGGTCGAGCCGACGGAGGGCGTCGGCGGTGGCCAGCAGAGGCGAGGTGTGGCCGGCGGTGCCTCCGCCGGCGAGCAGGATGCGCATCGCGGTCAGCCTAGTGTCGTGCCCGAGACGTTCCGGGTCACAGGCGTTCGGACCCGAGCGAGCCGGCCGAGAGCCCTGCGGACCGGTCCTTCTTGCGGGCGGCCAGCGCGCGTGCCGCCTCGGGCTCCCGTCGCGCAAAACCGACCAGCAGCCCCAGCGCGACCATCGACGGGACCAGGGAGGAGCCGCCATAGGACACCAGCGGGAGCGGGATGCCGATGACGGGGAGCAGGGTGAGCACCATGCCCACGTTGATGATCATCTGACCGAGCAGCCAGATCACGATGCCGAAGCTGGCATAGCGGGTGAACGCGTCGGCGGTGTGCATGGCGACTCGCAGCGCCGCGAAGGCGATGGTCAAGAACAGCGCCACGACGAGAAGGGTCCCGACGAGGCCGAGCTCCTCGCCCAGCACTGCGAAGATGAAGTCGGTGTGGGCACCGGGGAAGTCGGCCCACTTCTGGCGGCTGGCGCCGATGCCCTCGCCGAACAGGCCCCCGCTCGACAAGGCATAGAGTCCGTGGGCAGGTTGCCAGCCGGTGCCGTAGTAGTCGCGGAACGGGTCGGAGAAGGTCGTGATGCGGTCGAGGCGCTCCTTGTTGGTGGCCGCCAGGAACATCACGAGCACGCCGACGACGGAGATGCCGAAGAAGAACACGCGCCCGGGCACGCCGACGACCCACAGCATCGCGAGCAGGATCGCGAACAGCACCAGCGCGGTGCCGAGGTCATGGCCGATGACGACGAGGCCCGTGGCCAGCAGCAGGCCCGGCACCACCGGCAGGATCACCTCGTGGAGGCTGCCGAGCCGGCGATCCTTGAGGGCATAGATGTGGGCGGCCCACAGCACGAGCGCGAGCTTGGCGATCTCGGAGGGCTGGATGGCGATCGGGCCGAGCTCGAGCCAGTTCTTGTTGCCGTTGACCGCTCGGCCGCTGACCGCGGTCAGGACGAGCAGGACGATGGTCACGAGGTAGCCGAGCCACACCAGCCGGCGGATCCAGCGGTGCGGCATCCGCATCGCCAGAAACGCCGCCGGGAGGCCGATGGCGACCCACATCAGCTGCTTGCGGACGATGGCATAGGAGTCGCCGGTCAGCTTGAAGGCATAGACGCTCGACGAGCTGAGCACCATGATCAGGCCGATGGTGAGCAGCAGCGCAGACGCCCCCAACAAGAGGTAGTAGGAGGCCAGCGGCCGCTCGAGGGCCGCTCGCGCCGCGGAGAACCAGCCGCGCGGGCGCACCGATGGCGCCGCCGAGGGCGACTCGGGACGGACCGCCGTCATTGGGCCACCCCCTCCTTGGCCGACACCACCTGTGCGGACCAGTCTCTCCGGCCCGGCGCCGGGTCCCCGGCAGATCCGGCGCGTGTCGCCGAAGTCGGGTCAGGCGGGCGGCAGGCGGCGTACGGCGTGGGCGAACGCGTCGCCCCGCGCGGCGTAGTTGACGAACATGTCCATCGAGGCGCAGCCGGGTGCGAGCAGCACCGTGTCGCCGGGCCGGGCGAGCCCGGCCGCAGCCGCCACGGCCCGCCCCATGGGGTCGTCGTCGGCACGGTCGCCGATGTCGACCACCGGGACGTCCGGGGCGTGCCGCGCGAGTGCGTCGGCGATCACGCGGCGGTCGCGGCCGAGCAGCACGACGCCGCGTAGCCGGCCGGCGGCAGCCGTCACCAGATCGTCGAAGCGGGCACCCTTGGCCAGCCCACCCGCGACCCAGACCACCTGGTCATAGGCGAGCAGGGAGGACTGAGCGGCGTGGGGGTTGGTCGCCTTGGAGTCGTCGACATAGGTGACCTCGCCGACGCTGGCGATGGTGGCGATGCGGTGGCCGTCCGGCCGGAACCCGCGCAGCCCGTCGCGGACCGCCGCCTGGCTCACCCCGTGGGCGCGGGCCAGGGCGGCGGCCGCCAGTGCGTTGGCGACGACGTGGGGAGCCGGTGAGGCGAGGTCGCCGAGGGTGCACAGCTCGGCCGCGGAGTTGGCCCGGTCCTCGATGAACGCCCGGTCGACGAGGATGTCGTCGACGACGCCGAGCATGCCGACGGCCGGCACGTCGAGGGTGAAACCGATCGCCCTGGCCCCTTCGACGACCTCGGCCTCGCGGACCAGCCGCTCGGTCTCGGGGTCGGCGGCGTTATAGACGCACGCCCGCGAGACCCGCTCATAGATGCGCCCCTTGTCGGCGGCATAGGCGGCCATCGAGGCGTACCAGTCGAGGTGGTCCTCGGCGACGTTGAGGACGGCGGCCGACTCCGCGCTCATCGAGTCGGTGTAGTGGAGCTGGAAGCTCGACAGCTCCACGGCGAACACGTCGTAGGGCGTCGGGTCCATCACCGCCTCGACGATCGGGCGACCCACGTTGCCGACCGCCGCGCTGCGCAGCCCGGCCGCCTGCAGGATCGCGTCGAGCATCTGCACCGTCGTGGTCTTGCCGTTGGTGCCGGTGACCGCCAGCCACGGCGCCGGTCGCTGGGGGTCGCGCAGCCGCCACGCCAGCTCGACCTCGCCCCACACCGGGATGCCGCGGGACCGGGCCTGGGCCAGCAGCGGGGAGTCGGGGCGCCACCCCGGCGAGGTGACGACCACGTCGACGTCCTCGGGCAGCGTGGCGGTCGCACCGGCCTCGAGGCGCACGGTGGCACCAAGGATCTCGAGCAGCTGGGCACGCTCGGCCTTCTCGACGCTGGTCGCCTCGTCGAGGGCGGTCACCTGCGCGCCGAGGTGGGTCAGGTTGTCGGCGGCCGCGAACCCGGACACGCCGAAGCCTGCCACCACGGCCCGGACCCGCTCCCAGGAGTCGTGCCGGCCGAGATCGTCCAGGGTCATTGCGTGGCCACCCACTCGGCATAGAACACGCCCAGGCCGCCGGCGACGAAGAGACCGGTGATGATCCAGAAGCGGATGACGACCGTCACCTGCTCCCAGCCGAGCATCTCGAAGTGGTGGTGGAGCGGCGCCATCCGGAAGATGCGCCGGCCCTTGCTCAGCTTGAAGAAGCCCACCTGGAGCATGACGGAGAGGGTCTCGAGGACGAACAGGCCACCCAGGATCACCAGCAGCAGCTCGGTGCGGGTGAGCACGGCGAGCCCCGCGAGGCTGCCACCGAGCGCGAGCGACCCGGTGTCGCCCATGAAGATCGCGGCCGGCGAGGCGTTCCACCAGAGGAAGCCGAAGCACGCCCCGGTGATCGCGGCAGCGACGACGGCCAGGTCGAGCGGGTCGCGCACGTCGTAGCAGTTGGGGCCGGGGGCGAAGCCGCACGCCTGGTTGCGCTGCCAGATGTTCACCAGTGTGTAGGC
>JAGQUE010000265.1 GCA_020438665.1 Nocardioidaceae bacterium
TGCCAGTCCTTGGCGACCTTGACGTGCAGGTCGAGATAGACCGGCACACCGAAGAACGCGCTGATCTGGCCGCGGGCCCGGGTGCCGATGTCTTGGAGGCGGGCGCCCTTGCGGCCGATGATGATGCCCTTCTGGGAGTCGCGCTCGACATAGACGTTGGCGTGGACGTCGAGCAGCGGCCGGTCCTCCGGGCGGTCCTCGCGCATGCCCATCTCGTCGACCACCACGGCCAGCGAGTGGGGCAGCTCGTCCTGCAGGCCCTCCAGCGCGGCCTCCCGGATCAGGTCGGCGGCGATGACCTCCTCGGGGGCGTCGGTGAGGTCGCCGTCGGGGTAGAGCTGGGGCCCCTCCGGCATCATGCCGACCAACAGGTCCTCGAGCAGCGTGACCTGGTCCCCGGACACGGCCGAGACGGGGATGATCTCCGCCCAGGACGTGCCGGTCGCCTCGCCGAGGGCCTGGATGTCGAGCAGATGGGCGGCGATCCGCTCCGGGGACGCCAGGTCGGTCTTGGTGGCGATCGCGATCTTGACGGTACGGCGTACCTTGGCCAGCTCGGTGACGATGAACCTGTCGCCGGGGCCGACCTTCTCGTCGGCCGGGAAGCAGACCGCGACCACGTCGACCTCGGCCCAGGTCGCCTTGACCAGGTCGTTCAGCCGCTCCCCCAGCAGCGTGCGCGGTCGGTGGAGCCCCGGGGTGTCCACGAGGATCAGCTGGCCGTCGTCGCGATGGACGATCCCGCGCACGACCGTCCGGGTCGTCTGTGGACGTGAGCTGGTGATCACGATCTTCTGGCCGACCAGGGCGTTGGTCAACGTCGACTTGCCGGCGTTGGGCCGCCCGACGAACGACACGAAGCCGCTCCGGTAGTCGCTCATCGGTCCTCCTCGCGGGAGGCGTCATAGCGCTCCCAGATCTGTTCGTCGGTCAGGCCGGCGGCCTTGCCGGCCCGCCACACGGGTCCGGGGTCCACGGCACGCGGCTGGCGCTTCTGGGCACCACGCCAATAGCCCATCACCTCATAGGCCGTGCTCGGCAGGCCGCGGTCGCGCATCAGGTGCTTGCGGATGGCCCTCATCTGGGCGGACTCCCCCGCCATCCAGAAGTAGCCCTCGCCGTCGGGCCAGTCGATGGTCGCCACGACCGAGGCCAGGTCACTGGCTCCGTCGCCGGGCGGCGACAGCCAGGTCACCTCGGCATCGCCAGGGAGGTAGCCGGGCAGCTCGTCGGGCACCTCGGCCCAGATCCGCACCCGCAGCCCCGGGTGGGCCTCGGCGATGCGCGCCATCGCCGGCAGCGCGGTCAGGTCGCCGACCAGCAGCAGCCAGGTCGCCCCCTCGGGGAGCGCGAAGGATCCCTTGGCATCGGTGATGGTCACCTCGTCGCCGACGCAGTCGCGTGCCGCCCACTCGGTCACCAGTCCCTCGTCGTGGACGACGACATCGAGCACGAGCCGGTGCCCGTCCCACGACCGCACGGTGTAGTAGCGGCTCTGGAACTGACCCGGCACGATCAGGCCCACCCACTCGTCGGGGATGCCGGTGCTCGCGAAACCCGCGAGGCCAGGTCCACCGAGTGTGAGCCGGACGAGGTGAGGGGCGAGCCGCTCACGGGCCTCGACGACAGCGGCGTGTGTCTGGGCCCGGGTGCTCACCGGGCAAGGCTACCGAGGGGGCAACCGACGCCTGCGGTCACCAGGTCGGGCGCAGCGGGAACCCGTCGTTGCCGTGAGCGTCGGTCTTGACCCCGAGCACGTGGTGGAGCTGCACGGTGTTGCGGTCGAACCCAAGCCGCGAACCCGCGATATAGAGGCCCCAGACCCGTGCCGTGCCCTCGCCCACCTCGGCGACGCACTCGTCCCAGTGCTCCGCAAGGTTGCGCGACCAGCCCGCGAGCGTCATCGCGTAGTGGCGGCGGAGGTTCTCCTCGTGCATGACCTCGAAACCGGCATCCTGGGCCGCTGTGATGATGCGTCCCGACCCGGTGAGCTCCCCGTCGGGGAACACATAGCGGTCGATGAACGGCCCGGTCTCCTGATGCCGGTTGTGCGGTCGGGTGATGCAGTGGTTGAGCAGCCGACCCTCGGGACGCAGCCGGTCGCGCAGGAACGAGAAGTAGGCCGGGTAGTTGCGTACGCCGATGTGCTCGGTCAGGCCGATCGAGCTGACGGCGTCGAAGTCGGACTCGAGCACGTCGCGGTAGTCGAGGTGGCGGACCTCGGCCACGTCACCCAGGCCCTCGCGGTCGATGGCCTCCTTGGCCCACTGGGCCTGCTGGAGGGACAGCGTCACCCCGAGCGCCTTGACGCCGTACTCGCGCGCCGCGTGGCGGACCATCCCGCCCCAACCGCAGCCGACGTCGAGCAGCCGCTGCCCGGGCT
>JAGQUE010000266.1 GCA_020438665.1 Nocardioidaceae bacterium
CTGACCCCGAAGGAGTTCGACCTCCTCGTGTTCCTCGCCGTCGATGCCGGTGCGGTCCGCAGCCGGGACGAGATCATCCGGGAGGTCTGGGACGAGCACTGGTGGGGGTCGACGAAGACCCTCGACGTCCACGTCGCCTCGCTCCGCAGGAAGCTGCGCCCCGACATCATCGAGACCGTCCGGTCCGTCGGCTACCGGCTCGTCGTGCTCGACACCGACCCGCGATGACCCGACGCCTGATCGTCGGCTACCTGGCGATCACCGTGGTCGTGCTCGTCCTGCTCGAGGTGCCCTTCGGCATCTACTACGGCCAGCGCGAACGGGACCGCCTCACCGCGGCGGTCGAGCGCGACGCGTCGGTGATCGCCACCTTCTACGAGGAGAACCTCGAGAACGGGACCGTTCCGGACCCGCTGCCGGCCGACGACTACGCCGAACGGACGGGGGCCCGGGTCGTGGTCGTCGACGGTCGAGGTATCTCCATCGTCGACACCGGGGCATCCACGCCCCGCGACTTCTCGACCCGACCCGAGATCCGCACCGCGCTGGCCGGTCACCGGGCGACGGGCACCCGCGGCTCGGAGACGCTCGGGTCCGACCTGCTCTACGTGGCCGTCCCGGTCGCGTCGGAGGGCGTCGTGCACGGCGCGGTGCGCCTCACGCTCGACACCGACGAGGTGAACGCGAACGTCCACCGCTTCTGGTGGGGGCTGGCGGCGATCGGCGCCGTGGTGCTCGCGGCGATGGGCCTGGTCGGTCGGTTGATCGCCCGCTCGGTGACCCTGCCGCTGCGCCGCCTGAACGACGCCGCCCAGAGGTACGGCGCCGGCGATCTCACGGTCGACCCCGGGGTCGAGGTCGGCCCACCCGAGCTGCGGGAGCTGTCGGCGACGATGGCCACGATGGCCGCCCAGCTCGACGCGATGATCGACGAGCAACGCCTCTTCGTCGCGGACGCGTCGCACCAGCTCCGCACGCCGCTCACCGTGCTCCGCCTCCGGCTCGAGAACCTCCAGGCGCAGCTCGACGACGAGGAGGGCGAGCAGGTCGACGCAGCGATCGACGAGATCGACCGCCTCGCCGCGCTCGTGACCGACCTGCTCCACCTGGCCCGGGCCGACCGCCGGGCCCCGGCCGAGGCGCAGGATCTCACCGCGTTGACCGGCGATCGCGTCGACACCTGGACCGCGGTCGCCGAGGGGGCGGGCGTGACCCTCCGCGTCGACCTGCCGGACGGGGTGGTCACGGCCAGCGCCGTGCCCGGGGCGATCGAGCAGATCCTCGACAACGTCCTCGACAACGCCATCGGGGTCTCACCGCCCGGCTCGACCGTCGTCGTGGCGGTCGAACCGGGGACGACCACCCACCGCCTGGTCGTGATCGACGAGGGGCCGGGGCTGTCCGACGCCGACAAGGCCCACGCCACCGGCCGCTTCTGGCGTGGGAGCACGACCCGGCCCGGCACCGGGCTCGGGTTGGCCATCGTTCGGTCGCTGGCCACCGCCTCGGCGGGTTCGGTCGAGCTGGCCGACGCACCCGGCGGCGGGCTCCGTGTCATCGTGGCGTTCCCCGCGGCAACGGCGTTCTCGCTTGGGTAGCATCACGCTCCCATCCGGCGGCCCCGGCCCCGGTCAACGCGAGGAGCCCCCATGCGAGCAGTGATCGTCGGCGCGTCGAGCGGCCTCGGGCGGTGCATCGGCACCGGCCTGGCCGAGAAGGGCGCACAGGTCGCACTCATGGGCCGACGGGCCGAGCTGCTGGCGACGGCGGCCGAGGAGGCCGGCGCGAACGCGGTGGCCATCACCTGCGACGCCACCGACGAGGCCTCGGTCGCCGAGGCCATCGCGGCAGCCGTGGACCACTTGGGCGGCATCGACGGGCTCGTCTACACCGCCGGCACCGCGCCCCTCGTCAAGCTGGCCGACCTCGACGTCGACACCTGGCGCCGGGCCTTCGACACCAACGTGATCGGCGCCGCCGTGGTCACCCGCGCCGCGCTTCCCCACCTCCTCGAGTCCTCCGGCACCGCGGTGTACCTGTCGTCGGTCAGCGCCTCGCAGACCCCACCCTGGCCCGGCCTCGGCGCCTACGCGACGAGCAAGGCGGCGCTCGACAAGATGGTCGACGCCTGGCGCGTCGAACACCCCGAGATCGGCTTCACCCGCCTGGTCGTGGGCGAGTGCGCCGGCGGTTCCGGCGACTCGGTCACCCAGATGGCCTCGGCGTGGGACCTGGAGCTGGCCGCGGAGATGGTGCCGACCTGGGTGCAGCGCAACTACATGACCGGCGCACTGATGGACGTCGCCCAGCTCGTCGCCACCGTCGACATGGTCCTCAACAGCGACGTGACCGCGAACCTGCCATCGGTCACCGTCGCGCCCCGCCTCATCACCCCGGAAGCCTTCCCCGAGTTCTCCGACGACGCCTGATCGACACCGCGGACGGCCGTTCCGTCGAGCGAGGTCGCGACCGGAGCGATAGACACGGATCGAACGGACGTCGAAGGGAAGCCCTCATGAAGTTCGCCCAGTTCATGGCCACCCCCGCCGGTCGGGGCATCCGCGTCGTCGCCGGCCTCGTGCTGATCGCCCTCGGCATCAACATGGGAGGCGCCGGCCTGATCCTGGCTGCGCTCGGCGTGGTGGCCCTGGTCGCCGGCGCGGCCAACGTCTGCCTCATCTCCCCGCTGATCGGCGCCCCGTTCCGCGGCGGCGACGCGGCCGACGGGACCTGAGGCGACCAGCGACGCGAGGTCCGGCTCAGGCCGGCCGACACACCACCTGGTGCTGCGCCTCGCGGATGGGGTCGCGCACCTCCACGACCTCCCAGCCGGTGCCATCGATCAGCGCCATCGCGTACTCGCGCGCATAGATGGCATAGGTGAGCGGCCGGGACGGATCTGCGTCGTGGAACGGAACGACGGTACGGGCCGATTGGCGCTCGGCGATCGAGAGCCCGGACTCCGGACCCCCCATCCGCCGGTCGATGATGTCGGGGAAGCTGTGACCGCCCTCGGTCAGCTCGTCGAGGAACACCGTGAAGAACAACATGCCGTCGGGACGGACGTAACGACGCAGCAACCGCAACATCACCGCGTAGTCGGTCGGTGCGAGGTGGGTGAACACCGAGAACAGGCAGATCAGATCGAAGGTCCGGTCACCGCAACCGAGGTCGGTGTCCACGCCCATCTCGGGTGCATCGGGGTTGTACAGCTCGTTGCGAACCCCCACGTGGTGGTAGCTGAAGCGGGGATCGGCGTTGTGCGTCCGGAGGTGTTCGATCACCTCCCGGTTCACGTCGGCCCCGTGGTAGCTGCCGACGGCGAGGCCGTCGTTCACGATGGCCTCGGAGAACTTGGTCCCACACCCGACGTCGAGCACGTCGACCCCAGCGAGGTCCTCGCGTCCCATCGCGTCGGCCAACAGACCGAGGAGCACGCGAGCGCTGCGACGGTGTTCCTCCTGGTCGAGGTACGCGCTTCGGTTCAGCTTCCGGGGGACCTCGAGTCTCGCCACGGCACGTCCTTTGTCGACAGCGCGGCGACTGTACCCGGGTCGCCACCTCGGCAACGGGTGACCGTCAGGGGGCGGGGACCTCGACGACGACGGCGGTGGACATCCCGCCTCCGGCGCACATGGCCGCGACGCCGGTGCCGCCGCCGCGGCGGCGCAGCTCGTGGACGAGCGACACGACCATGCGGGCGCCGCTCGCCGCGATCGGGTGACCGAGGCTGCAGCCGCTCCCCGACACGTTCACGATCTCCTCGTCGATGCCGAGGATCCGCGTCGTCGCCACGCACATCGAGGCGAACGCCTCGTTGATCTCCCACAGGTCGATGTCGGCCGTGGTCATGCCGGCGCGGTCGAGCGCCTTCTTCGCCGACTCGCTGGGGCCGGTGAGCATGATCGTCGGCTCCGAGCCGATCGACGCGAACGAGCGGATGCGCGCGCGGGGCTTCAACCCCAGCGCCTCGCCGGCCTCCTTCGAGCCGAGCAGGATGGCGGCGGCGCCGTCGACGATGCCCGACGAGTTGCCGGCGTGGTGCACGTGGGTGAGCGACTCGAGCTGCGGGTACTTCTGCACGGCCACGGCGTCGAAGCCGTAGCTGCGGCCCATCTGCTCGAACGAGGGCTTCAGCTTCGCCAGCGACTCGCGGGTGGTGCCGGGGCGCATGTACTCGTCGTGGTCGAGCACGGTGACGCCGTTGATGTCGCGCACGGGGACGATCGACTTCGCGAAGAAGCCCGCCTCCCACGCTGCCGCCGCACGCTTCTGGCTCTCTTCGGCCAGGCCGTCGACGTCGTCGCGGGTGTGGCCGTCGAGGGTCGCGATGAGATCCGCGCTGATGCCCTGCGGCACGAAGTACGTGGCGGCGGCGACCTGCGGGTTGGTCGCCCACGGGCCGCTGGCCGAGCCCATCGGGACGCGGCTCATGCTCTCGACGCCGCCGCCGACGGTCAGCTTCGCCTGGCCGGACATGACCTGGGTGGCCGCGAGGTTGGTCGCGACCAGGCCCGAGGCGCAGAAGCGGTTGAGCTGGACGCCAGCGACCGTCTCGGGGAGCCCACCGGCCAGGGCCGCCGTCTTGGCGATGTCGCCGCCCTGGTCGCCCAGCGGCGAGACGACGCCGAGCACCAGGTCGTCGATGCGGTGGGGGTCGAGCCCGGGGTTGCGTCGGCGTACCTCGTCGAGCAGGCCCACGACGAGGTCGACCGGCTTGACCTCGTGGAGGCTCCCCGAGGACTTGCCGCGACCGCGCGGCGTCCGGAGGTGGTCGAAGATGAAGGCGTCAGCCATGGCGCGCGTCCTGTTCCTGACGGGGGACCGGCGGGGTCCGAGGGCTTGATCGACTGATTGTGACACCGATACTGTCACGGTCGTCAAGACGGGAGGAGGGACGCGGTGGACCCGGTCGATGCCAGCATCCCCCTGGGTGGCCTCCTCACCCTGGCCGAGCTGACCAACCGCGTCGGGATGAGCGTGCGCAACGTGCGCTTCTACACCACCCGAGGCCTCGTCCCGCCACCGATCCGGCGGGGCCGGTCGGGTTTCTACACCGCCGAGCACGTCGCCCGTCTCGAGCTCGTCCAGGAGCTCCAGGGCCATGGGTTCACCCTCGCCGCCATCGAGCGCTACCTCGCCGCAGTCCCCGAGAGCGCCAGCCCCGAGGAGATCGCCCTGCACCGCACGATGCTGGCGCCGTGGCAGGCCGAGATGCCGCTGCGCGTGGACCGCGCGGAGCTCGACGAGCGGGCGGGCCGCCGGCTCTCCGACGACGACATCGCGATCCTGGTCGCGCTCGGGGTCATCCGCGACGACGGCGACGGTCATGTCCGGATCGCGGTCGCCCAGTTCTCCGTGGGACTCGGCCTGCTGGACCTCGGCTTCCCCCGCGAGGCCGCCCAGGCGGCCGCCGAGGTCTACGCCGCCCACGGCCGCGCCATCGCCGAGGAGCTCACCTCGCTGTTCAACACCATGGTGTGGCCGGCCTACCGCCGGTCGGGCGCCTCGCCGGGGACCCTGCGGGAGGTCGTCGACCGGCTCAAGCCGCTGTCGGTCGCCTCCCTCGTGTCCGCCTATGAGCAGGCGATGGACGACACCAAGCGGGCCGAGATCGCGCGGCGCGCGTCCCGACCAGCGGGCAAGCGCGCTTGAGTAAAGGTTTCGCCATCGTCACCACAACGAGACGTCTGGACCATTTCCTTTCTGGTCGAGTGGCGTTCTAATCGGAGGATCCGTGACCGCGCGGGCGGTGGGGCCCGTACGGCGCGGTGGCTGAGGTGGGGGAACAACGCGATGAAGCGTGCACTGATCAAGGCGGTGGGGCTGGGCGCCCTGGCCGCTGCAGCACCCGTGCTCATGGCGCCGTCGGCGAGCACTGCGGCCGTCTCCGCGGCGCTCACGCCGGTGATCCAGGTCGACTTCGAGATGGACGAGCCGGACGGCGCCACGGTGATGATGGACTCGTCCGGAAGTGGGCTCAGCGGCCTGATCGACCAGGCCGGACTCGACACCGGGGTCGTCTACAACGGCTCGACCGGCTATTTCTGGCCGCGTCGTGGCCCCAACGAGCCACCGGCATCGCCGGAGCGGATCATCCAGGTCGCGGACAGCCCGCTGCTCGACCCGATGAACGACACGTTCACCGTCGAGATCCGTTATCGGACCAAGGAGAAGTTCGGCAACATCATCCAGAAGGGGCAGTCGGCCTCCAAGGGCGGCCAGTGGAAGATCCAGAACCCCAAGGGCAGGCCCTCCTGCCTGTTCAAGGGCTCGATCGGCCGGGTGGCCACGCAGTCCAAGGTCGCGCTCAACGACAACGAGTGGCATGTGCTGACCTGCCTCCACGAGCCCACGCGGGTGACGATGTATGTCGACGGCGTCTATATGAACCGCAAGAACGGCTCCACCGGGACCATCAACAACACGATCCCGATGACCATCGGCGGCAAGATCAACTGCGACCAGATCAAGGTCACCTGCGACTACTTCTCCGGGATGATCGACTACGTCCGCATCACGCGGGGCCTCTGACCGCTCACCGGTCCAACACGGCGTGACCCTAGCCAGCCGCTGGCTAGGGTCACGTCATGGGTGAGTCCACGACGGTCCTGGTGACCGGAGCGACCGGCTTCGTCGGTCGGCGACTGGCCCCCGCCCTCGAGGAGGCAGGTCACACCGTCCGGGCGATGACGCGCCGCCCCGAGGACTACGCGGGCAGCGGCACTCCGGTGGGCGCCGACGTGTCGCGGCCCGAGACGCTGACCGCCGCTCTCGACGGCGTCGATGTCGCCGTCTATCTCGTCCACTCGCTCGACGACGACGACTTCGAGCGGCTCGATGCCGAGGCCGCGGAGGCGTTCGCCGAGGCCGCGGCCGCCGCCGGCACCCGCCAGATCGTCTTTCTCGGCGGGCTCGGCGCCGACGGCTCGGCCCTGTCGCCCCACCTGCGCAGTCGCCGCCAGGTGGAGCAGCTGCTCGGCTCGACCGGCGTCCCCGTCACGGTGCTGCGCGCGGCGATCGTCGTCGGCCATGGCGGCATCTCCTGGGAGCTCACCCGCCAGCTGGTCAAGAACCTGCCGGCCATGGTCGTCCCTCGCTGGGCCAGCACCCGGACCCAGCCGATCGGCATCGACGACGTGGTCCGCTACCTCGTCGGCGTCGTCGACGAGCCACGGGCGCTCGGCCGCGTCTTCGAGATCGGCGGTGCCGACCAGCTGACCTACCGCGACATGCTGCAGGTCGCGGCCGAGGTGCAGACCGGCCACCCGGTCCCGATCATCACGGTCCCGGTGCTGACACCGCGACTGTCGTCCTACTGGCTGGCGCTGGTGACCGATGTCGACGTCACCACCGGCCGCAACCTGATCGACTCGATGGGCACCGAGGTGCTGGTCACCGACGACGCGATCCGCGAGATCGTGCCGGGCGATCCGGTGCCCTATGCCGAGGCCGTACGGCGGGCGCTCGAGGAGCGCCGGGCTTCACTCGAGGAGCAGGGCTAGCCGAGCAGCCCGGGGAGGGTGAACGCCATCGTCACCGACCAGGTGATGTGGGTCAGGATCGGGGCCAGGATGCCGCCCGAGGCCCGGCGTTCCAGGGCCACGACGAAGCCCAGCACGGCGGCGGCGAAGGTGAGCATCACGTTGCCGGTGACGAGCGTGGCCACGGTGTAGAGCACGGTCGTGACGACGACCGGGTGCCACGGGATCGCGGCATAGGCGGCGCCCCGGAAGAACAGCTCCTCCGCGACACCGGTCAGCGCGGTGATCAGCGCGACCAGGGGCCACTGGCCGGGCTGGGCGTGCGCGACGACGTCGCGTACCTGGCGCTCGAGGAAGGGGATCTCGCGGACGACCAGCGCCCCCAGGAGGAAGATCGCGATGAGCCCGAGCGCCACGAGGATGGGTGACAGGACCGGGCGGCGCAGCCCGGCCGCGGTCGTGATGCGCCCCAGGTGCAGCTCCCCGGAGGCGAACGCCGCACCGGCCCACAGGGCCGAGAGCCCGAGGCTGCCGGCATAGAACCAAGGGCTGCCCGGCTCGAGACCCAGCGAGATCCGCAGCACCACGGCCCCGGCGACCAGGCCGACGGCCGCGACCAGCTGGCGGCGGCGCAGCTGCTCGGGGTGCTCCCGGTGGTCGCGGGGAACCCGCTCCCACAGGGCGCGCCGCAGCCAGGTGTCCACCCGGCGATGCTAGCCAGCGACCCCAGCCGGGCGCGGCCGGGTCGGGTAACCGGTTGCCGGTCAGCGGGCGTAGCGCAGCACGCCATCGGTGAGAGAGCCGCGGCGGATGTTGCGGATGTCGTAGAGGTAGTTCTGCTTGAGCTTCCAGGGAGCCCGGTCGCCCTGCTTGGGCAGCTCGTCGATCGCCCGTAGGACATAGCCGGCGTCGAAGTCCATGAACGGCCGCTCCCCCACGCTGGGGTCGGGGGCCGGCTGCACCGAGCGGTAACGGTGCTGGTCCATGAACGTGAGCAGGCGGCTGACGAAGTCGGCCACCAGGTCGGCCTTGAGTGTCCACGACGCGTTGGTGTAGCCCACGGTGAACACGAAGTTGGGCACCCCCGAGAGCATGAGTGCCTTGTAGGCCATCGTCTCGGGCAGCTTGACCTCGGCGCCGTCGACGGTCATCGTGCTCCCGCCGAAGGCCTTGAGCTTGAGCCCGGTCGCCGTCACGATGATGTCCGCCTCGAGCTCCTGTCCCGACACCAGCCTGATGCCGCGCTCGGTGAAGGACTCGATGGCGTCGGTCACCACCGACGCGCGGCCTGCCGTGATCGCCTCGAAGAGGTCGCCGTCCGGCACGAGGCACAGCCGCTGGTCCCACGGGTCGTAGGGCGGCTTGAAGTGGCGGTCCACCTCATAGCCTTCGGGCAGCGCCTTGACGGTCGCCCTGCGCAGCACGCGCTTGAGGGAGTCGGGTGACCTGCGCGACCACTGATAGAGCCCCGTCGAGACCATGACGTTCTTCCACCGCGACACCGCATAGGACCCCTTGGTGGGCAACAGCTTGCGCAGCCGCTGGTCGACCGGGTCGCTGCCCGGCACGGCCAGGATGTAGGTGGGCGTCCGCTGGAGCATGGTGACGTGGGCCGCCCGGTCGGCCATCGCCGGGACGAGCGTCACCGCGGTGGCGCCGGAGCCGATCACCACCACGCGCTTGCCGGCATAGTCGAGGTCCTCGGGCCAGTGCTGCGGGTGGACCAGCGTGCCGGCGAAGGTCGCCTCGCCCGGGAACGGGGGCCGGTGGCCCTGGTCGTAGTCGTAATAGCCGCTACACGACCACAGCAGGCCGGCCCGGAAGGTGACCTGCTCCCCGGCGTGCTCAGCGGTCACCGTCCAGCGCGCCGCGGCGGAGTCCCAGTCGGACGCGACGACCTTGTGGTCATAGCGGATGTGCCCGTCGACGCCGTACTCCGTGGCCGTCTCGCGGATATAGGCCAGGATCGACGGCCCGTCGGCCAGCGACTTGTCGCCGCGCCATGGCTTGAAGCGGTAGCCGAGGGTGAACATGTCCGAGTCCGACCGGACGCCGGGATAGCGGAACAGGTCCCAAGTGCCGCCGCTGACCGGGCGCGCCTCGAGGACGGCATAGGACTTCTCGGGGTGCTCGCGGGCGAGCATCGCCGCTGCTCCGATGCCCGAGAGACCCGCGCCGACGATGAGGACGTCGACATCCGCGACCGTGCTGCCGTCGTTCATGGCGCCGACAGTAGCCGCCGGGCGCCGTTTGCCGGGAGGCCCTCGGGCCCGTCAGTCCCGCGCGTAGCGATCGACGAACGCCGCCAGGATCCGCTCCGGCTCCGTCACCGACGCCGCGCGGGCCATGGTCTTGAGCGCGTCGGCCTCGCTCGGGTGGAAGTAGCCGTGGTGCTGATAGACGTCGATGCGGGTGCAGATGCCCTCGACGTCGAGCTCGGGGTGGAACTGGGTGGCATAGACGTGGCGGCCGATGCGGAACCCCTGGACCGGGCAGGCCTCGCCGGTCGCCAGCAGCACCGCGCCCCGGGGCAGCGTGGCCACCGCCTCCTTGTGACCGAGGAAGGCCTGGAAGGACCCAGCGGTCGCACCGAACACCGGGTCGCGGCGTCCCTCCTCGGTCAGCGTGATCGTCACCGCGCTGACGGGCTCGCCATAGGTGCGGTCGACGACGCCGCCGTCGAGCACCCCCAGGGTGCCGATGCCATAGCAGGCACCGAGGAAGGGGAAGTCCTCGGCGACCACGCGACGCGCGAGCGCGTTGAGCTCGGCCTCCACGCGGAGCTGGGTCTCGGACTTGGTGTCGACCGGGTCGCTGACGTTGAACGGCCCGCCGCCCAGGATGATCCCGGAGTACGCCGCCAGGTCGACCGCCCCGAGCGGGTCACGCTCGAGCCGCCGCCGCTCCAGGCCGTGCTCGTCGAGACCGGCATAGCGCAGCACCGCGTCGTACTCGCCGTCGGCTGCTTCGTCCTCGGCGCGCGTGCCGAGGAACAGGAAGGGCCTCACCCGGTCAGGACTCGGGCGCGATGTGCAGCCAGGGCCGGTTGAGGTCGAACCGGCGACCGGAGATCTCGCTGGGGGTGATCTCGACGACGTCGTACTTGAGCGTGGGCACCCACGGGCGGAGCGGGACGTTCTCGGCGCGGTGCTCCTCGAGCTCGTCGAGGTGGCGCGCGGTGCCGCGGATGATGACGCTCCAGGCCTCGTCCTCGCCGCAGTTGTCGATCTCGAACGCGATGTCGGGGTTCATCACCACGGCGAGCAGCTTGGAGCCCTCGGCCGTGCGGAACAACAGCGTCTCGCCGTCGACCGCATAGTTGATGGGGGTGATGTGGACCTGGTCCGCGAGATGGAAGGCCAGCCGCCCGAACTCCTGGGACTTGATGAGCTCCCAGCACTCATCGGCGGTCATGTCGTGGACGGGGTTCTCTTCGCTCATCGCATCTTCCTCGTGTCCAGCAACCCGATCTGGTGGGTTTCAACCTACGCCGTCGTGATGAACCTACGGCCACCGCCCTCCCGCCGAAAGCCCTCCGGCCGCCCCCGGACGTGACTTTGCCACCCGTCGAACGCGGTGGCTGCCCGGCTCAGGACGCCGGCAGGACGCGGCGGAGGAACTGGCGGGTGCGGTCCTGGGCGGGGTTGCGGAAGATCTCCTCGGGGGTCCCCCGCTCGAGGACGCAGCCCTCGTCGAGGAAGCAGACCTGGGTCGCGACGTCGCGCGCGAAGCTCATCTCGTGGGTGGCGATCACCATCGTGGTGCCCTCCCCGGCGAGGTCTCGCACGAGCGCCAGGACCTCCCCGACCAGCTCGGGGTCAAGGGCCGCGGTGATCTCGTCGAGCAGCAGCAGCGCCGGCTCGGTGGCGAGCGCGCGAGCCAGCGCGACCCGCTGCTGCTGGCCTCCGGAGAGCCGGTCGGGATGCATGGCGGCCTTGTCGGCCAGCCCCACCCGCTCGAGCAGCGCCCGCGCCCGCGCGTCGGCGTCGCCACGGCTCATCCGGTGGACCTTGCGGGGCGCCAGCGTGATGTTGTCGAGCACCGTCAGGTGGGGGAACAGGTTGTAGGCCTGGAACACCATCCCCATCCGGCTGCGCACCTCGCGCCGGTCGGTCCGCGGGTCGGACACCTCGCGACCCTGGAAGGTGATGACACCGTCGTCGATGTCCTCGAGCAGGTTGAGGCAGCGCAGCAGCGTCGACTTGCCCGACCCCGACGAGCCGATCAGGCACACCACGTCGCCCGACCGCACTTGGAGGTCGACGTCGGCCAGGACGACCTTGTCGCCGTAGGACTTGCGGAGGTCGTCGACCTCGAGCACCACGCCGCTCACGTGCCCGCCCGCTCCCGGGCGGCCATCCGTCGGCCGAGCCAGTCGGTGAACCGGGCCAGTGGGATGGTCAGCACGATGAAATAGCAGGCGACCACGACATACGGCGTCCAGTTGAAGTTGTAGTTGCCGTAGTCGCGGGCGACGAACACCGCGTCGAAGACCGCCACCGTCGAGACGAGCGCGGTGTCCTTCTGGAGCGACACGAAGTCGTTGAGCAGCGGCGGCAGCACCCGTCGTACGGCCTGGGGTACGACGACGTGGCGCATGGTCTGGGCCCGGCTGAGGCCGAGCGCCTCGGCGCTGGACAGCTGGGAGGGGTGGATGGACTCGATGCCGGACCGGAACACCTCGGCGACATAGGCGCCATAGGAGATCACCAGCGCCATCATCGCCCAGAAGAACAGCCCCGTCGGGACGCCTTGGAGCCCCAACCCGGGCATGCCGAAGCCGAGCATGAGCACCAGCAGGATCGTGGGGATCCCGCGGAAGAGGTCGGTGTAGACCACGGCCACCACACGGATGGGGGTCAGCCACGGGGAGCGCGACTGCCGCGCCAGAGCGACGAGCAGGCCGAGGATGAGGATCAGCGGCTCGGCGATGAGGAACATCCGCACGTTGTAGTGCCAGAACGCGTGCCACACGTCCGGCATGACCGCCCGGGCATGCTCGCCGTTGAAGAACAGGTCGCGCACCCGGGGCCACCCCGGTGAGGTCGTGACGCCCAGATAGAGGGCGCCGAGGACGACCGCGATCGCCGCGGTGGCGATCACGGTCGACCGCCGGCGCAGCCTGCGCCGAACGACTCGCCGTTCGAGCTCCCGAGAGCTCGGCTCCCAGGTGTCGGTCACTCGAGGACGGGCACGTTCACCGTGTCGGACAGCCACTGCTGCTCGATGGAGGCGAGGGTGCCGTCGTCCTTGATGGCCTGGAGCGCCTCGTTGACGCACGGGACGAGCGGGGAGCCCTTCTCGAAGAGCATGCCGAACTCCTCCGGGGCGCCGGTGTCGGCCTGGAACTGACCGATGATCGTGCCCTTGGGGATCTCGACGGCGACGATATAGAACGCCGTCGGCAGGTCGGCAAGGATCGCGTCGACCTGGCCGTTGA
Source organism: Nocardioidaceae bacterium (assembly GCA_020438665.1). The sequence continues at coordinate 12,925 of JAGQUE010000266.1, forward strand.
GCATGGCCTGCTTGGCGGCGTTGGTGTCCTCGAACACCAGCGGCTCCGACGATGGCTGGATCACGTCGCGGATGGCGGTCAGCGAGGTGGTGCCGGTCTGGGCGCCGAGCTTGAGGTCCTTGAGGTCCGCCAGGCTGGTGGCGCCAGCGGCCGGGCTGTCCTTGAGGGCGATGACGGCCTGGGAGGCCGAGTAGTAGCCGTCGGAGAAGTCCACGACCTCGGCGCGCGCCGGGGTGATCGAGATCTGGTTGATG
>JAGQUE010000267.1 GCA_020438665.1 Nocardioidaceae bacterium
CCCGCCGAGCCCACGGACCCCGCCGAGCCCACGGACCCCGCCGGGCCCACAGACCCCGCCCAGCCCACGGACCCCGCCGAGCCGCCCCCGGCCACGCCGTCCGACGACGCCATCGAGCCGCCCGCCGCCCCGGAGCCGACCTCGCCCACGACCCCGGCCCAGCCCGCCCCGACCTCCGAGTCGACTCCGGCACCCGCGACGGCCGAGATCGGGAACGACCCGGCTGCTTCGCTGGCGGGCCGGGCGGCCGCGCTGTGTGACGCCGCCGACCTGCCCGACGCCGTCGACACAGAGCGCTGTCTCACCGCCGCTGCGGAGCTCATCGCCGAGGACCCCAGCCTCGTGCGCACCACCGACGACCTGGTCGCCCGGCTCGAGGAGCTCGGGGCGTTGGGCGGCCCGGAAGCCTGATGTGACTGCAGCACTCCCGGGCCACCACCTGCCACGTTAGGCGACGGCTCCAGGTCCTCGCGCCGACGACAGGGCGAAGCGACGGTGAACGTTGTGTGAACGGCGCACCATCACGGTGTTGATGGTGCTGCCGGTCACCGCCGTTCCGATCCCGTCGTTGGCGCACTGGACCCACTCCGCCGCGGCCGAGGACGAGCGGACGCGCGCGGTCCTGGTGTCGGTGCTGGTGTCCCAGCTCGTCGGGCCGGCGTCGTCCTGGTGGGGCCGACGAGGGTCACCGGCCACCCGCTCAGCGCTTGGCGGCGGCCTTCTTGGTCGTCTTCTTGGCAGCCGACTTCTTGGTCGCCTTCTTGGCCGGGGCGCGCTTGGTCGCCTTCTTGGCCGGGCCCTTGGCGCGGCGCTCGGCGAGCAGCTCGGCCGCCCGCTCCAGCGTGATCGCCTCGACGCTGTCATCCTTGCGGAGGGTCGCGTTGTACTCGCCGTCGGTGACGTAGTCGCCGAAGCGACCCGACTTCACCACCACCGGCTGCCCCGAGACCGGGTCGTTGCCCAGCTCCTTGAGCGGCGGCGCCGCAGCCGCCCGGCCGCGCTGCTTGGGCTGGGCATAGATCGCCTTGGCCTCGTCGAGGGTGACGGTGAACAGCTGCTCCTCGGAGGTCAGCGACCGTGAGTCGGTGCCCTTCTTGAGGTAGGGGCCATAGCGGCCGTTCTGGGCCGTGATCTCGGTGCCGTCCTCGTCGACGCCCACCACGCGCGGCAGTGACAGCAGCTTGATCGCGTCGGCGAGCGTGACGGTCTCCAGGCTCATCGAGGTGAACAGCGAGCCCGTGCGGGGCTTGGCCGACTTGGGTGCGTCCTCGGGGAGCACCTCGGTGACATAGGGACCGAACCGGCCGTTCTTGGCCACCACCTTGAGCCCGCTCTCCGGGTGGGTGCCGAGGCTGATCTCCTCGCCCGCCGGGTTGGCGAACAGCTCCTTGGCCTTGGCCAGCGTGAGCTCGTCGGGCGGCAGGTCGTCGGGCACGTTGGCCCGCCGCGCGAACGGCGTCCCGTCGTCGTCCGGGCCCTCGAGGTAGGGGCCGTAGCGCCCCACGCGCAGCACGATGCCGGAGTCGGCGCCACCGATGGGGAACGTCGCGAGGTCCTTGGCATCGATGTCGCCGAGCTCGTTGACGAGGGTGTGGAGGCCGTTGACGCGCTCGGAGCCGTAGTAGAACTCGGCGAGCTCGCTGTTGCGGTCCTTGTCGCCGCGGGCGATCTCGTCGAGCACGTCCTCCATCAGGGCCGTGAACTCATAGGAGACGAACCGGGTGAAGTGTTCCTCGAGCAGCCGCACCACCGAGAACGCCAGCCAGGCCGGCACAAGCGCCGTGCCCTTCTTGTAGACATAGCCACGGTTGAGGATCGTGCCGATGATCGAGGCATAGGTCGACGGGCGGCCGATCTCGCGGTCCTCGAGCTCCTTGATCAGCGTCGCCTCGGTGAACCTGGCCGGCGGCTTGGTCTCGTGGCCGGCCGCGCTCACCGACGCGGCCGTCAGCGTCTCGCCCTCGGCGAGCGAGGGCAGCCGGGTCTGCTCGTCGTCGCGCTTCTTCGAGGAGTCGTCCTGGTCCTCGACGTAGGCCTTGAGGAAGCCGTGGAAGGTGATCGTGCGACCACTCGCGGAGAAAACCACGTCCCGACCGTCGGAGGACTGCCCACCCAGGCGGACGGTGACGGAGTTGCCGGTCGCGTCCTTCATCTGCGAGGCGACCGTACGCATCCAGATCAGCTCATAGAGGCGGAACTGGTCGCCGCTCAGGCCGGTCTGCGCCGGAGTCTGGAACGAGTCGCCGGCCGGACGAATCGCCTCGTGCGCCTCTTGGGCGT
>JAGQUE010000268.1 GCA_020438665.1 Nocardioidaceae bacterium
CGTGTACCTGTTCGTGATGTCCCAGACCCAGGCCTCATAGCTCATGCCCTGCTCCGCCAGCACCTGGTGGAGCAGGTCATAGCCGGTCGTGGCCGCCTGGGGACCGTGGTCGGAGCGCTTCTCCTCGGCGAGGAGCGTGCGATAGATCGGCTCGACCTCCTGGATCGCGCCGCGCGCCGGCAGCCGCCGGTTGGAGTGGTAGCCGACGATCTTGCCGGCCGCGTCGAAGCTCGGTGTCACGTGGGCGAGGACCCAGTAGTGCGCGCCGTCGACGGCCAGGTTGTTGACATAGGCGAAGATCTCCGACCCACCTTGGATCGTCTCCCAGAGCAGCTTGAAGACGCCGCCGGGCATCTCGGGATGGCGAATCAGGTTGTGCGGCTGACCCAGCACGTCGGTCTCGGCGTAGCCGGCGATGCGCAGGAAGACGTGGTTCGCATAGGTGATCCGGCCCTGGAGGTCGGTCTTGGACACGATGATCTCGTCGGCGCCGAACGTGCGCTCGACACCGCTCGGCCGGGGACGCGTGGCTGTGGTGTGCACGACGTCACAATCGGCGGCGTGCAGGCAGAGTTAAGGGACGCGGGGAATTTGGAGGAATCCGTCCGGTTGGCGGCGGATGACGGCTGTTCTCGTTGGTTCAGGCTCGGAGCTCGGTCAGGAACCGGTCCACCTCGCTCCGCAGCAGCTCGGCCATCTCGGCGAGGCCGTCGATCTGGCCCGCTTGGTCGGCGTACGCCGCCTCGGCGGTCGTGCCGTCGACGGCGACCCTCACGGCGTCCACCATCGGTGACATCTCGCGGATGGTGGCCTGGACCGACCCCATGGCCTGCGAGCTCGCCTGGGTGACCTCCTGCATCGTGCGCACCTGCTCGGTGATGCGGTCGGTGGACCTGGCCGTGGTGTCCGCGAGCTTCTTGACCTCGGCGGCGACGACGGCGAAGCTCCGACCGGACTCGCCGGCGCGGGCGGCCTCGATGGTGGCGTTGAGGGCGAGCAGCTGGGTCTGGGAGGCGATGCCGGAGATCAGCTTGACCACGTCCTCGATCTGTTCGGCCGCGGTCTCGACCCCGCGCACCGTCGAGTCGGCCGAGTCGGCCTCCGCCACGGCCAGCCTCGTGGACTCCGCCAGGCTGGAGGAGGTGGCGCTGAGCTCGGTGGAGGCCGCGGCGAGCTGCTCGGCCACGTGTGCCACGGTCTGCTCGAGGTGGTCGGCGAGCTCGATGCGTGAGGTCACGCTGTCGAGCCGGGCGTGGGTGGCGGCCATCGTGGCGATCGCGTCGTTGATCGTCTGGGCCCCGGTGCGGAACGACCCGGCCGTCCCGTCGAGCAGGAACCGGCGGTAGTAGCGCGCCTCGCTCGCGGCGGTCAGCGAGGCCGCCGACTCGCGGACATAGGCGTCGACCCGGTCCAGGAGCAGGTTGAGCGCGTGTCGGAACTGTTGGACGTGGGCGAGATCGGCCGTGCCGGGGACGGCCATCGCCCGGGCCTCGAGGTCGCCCCGGGCCGCGGCCTCGAGCACGCCGAGCCAGGTGAGGATGACGTCGTCGCATGTCCCGGTGCCGGTGCCGGTGCCGGTGGTGGTGGTGGTCTGCGTCGATGCGCGCCGGTCGCGGCGCAGCCAGCGGCCGATCATGCGGCGTACCGGTTGGTGATGTCCCAGACCCAGGCCTCATAGGTGGTGCCCTGCTCGTCGAGCAGGCGGTGGAGCAGGTCGAGGCCGGCCGTGGCCGCCTGGGGACCGCTCTGGTGGCGCCGTTCCTCGGCGACCAGCGTCCGATAGACCGGCTCCACCTCACGGATGGCTCCGCGGGCGGGCAGCCGCCGGTTGGAGTGGTGGCCGACCAGCGTGCCGTCCGCGTCGAAGCTGGGGGTCACGTGCGCCAGCACCCAGTAGTGCGCTCCGTCGGCGGCGAGGTTGAGGACATAGGCGAAGATCTCCTCCCCCCGCTCGATGGTGTTCCAGAGCAGCTTGAAGACGCTGCCGGGCATCCCGGGATGGCGGATGATGTTGTGCGGGCGACCCAGCAGGTCGGCCTCGGCAAAGGCGCTGACCCGGCAGAACACGTCGTTGGTATAGGTCAGCCGGCCTTGCAGATCGGTCTTGGAGACGATGACCTCGTCCCGCCCGAAGGTGCGCTCGGTCCCCGTGGGCGCTGTCGCGATGGTGGGCACGGCAGTCTTATCGGCTCGGCATGCGAAAACCTGACGATTTTTGTTGCCTAGGCGAACTAATCGCGTCTTTCGGCTGTTGGTCAGGGAGTGACGCCGTGCTGCACGAACGCGGGGTAGGGGTCCACCGCGTCACCGCCGCCCGGGTGGACCTCGACGTGGAGGTGGGCGCCATAGGCGTTGCCGGTCTCGCCGATATAGCCGATGAGCTCACCCGCGGTCACGGTGTCACCGGTGCTGACCGCGAAGCTGGACTGGTGGCAGTACCAGATCTCGGTGCCGTCCTCGAGCTGCACCACGGTCTTGTTGCCGTAGGCGCCGTCATAGGAGGCCGACAGCACCACGCCGTTGGCGACCGAGTGGATCGCGGTGCCATAGGGGGCCGCGAAGTCGAGACCGGTGTGGTAGCCCGAGGAGTAGTAGCTGCGGGCCATGCCGAAGGTGTTGGTGATGTGATAGCTGTCCACCGGGAGCACCCACAGGTTGAGGGCCATCTTGTCGGACTGCTGCTGGGCCCGCTGGGCGAACTTCTTGAGCGCGTTGTCACGCTGCTCGGCCTGGGCCTCGGTGGCCGCCTCCAGCGGGCTGGTCGCCGCGTCGCCCTCGGCGTCGCGCTGCCCGTCGCGGCTCACTCCGGCCGAGCGCCCCTGGATGAGGCTGGTGGCCGACTCGCCCGCGGTGCCGCTGAGCGCCGAGGCCTGGACGACCCGCGAGGAGCTGTCATCGGACACGGTGGAGATCAGGTCGCTGCTGACACCCGAGGTGAGGGCGCCACCGATGGCCACGGCCATGGTGGCGATGCCGGCCAGCACCGGTGCCGACGGCAGGATGCGGAACAGCGGACCGCGCGAGCCGGTGTGCTTGGAGGCCCGGCGCTTGCCGGGCGTCACGGTGGCCGGCTCGGCCGCCGGAGCGGCCGGGGCCGTCACGACGGGTTCGACAACCGGGGTGGTCGCCACGGTGGCGACCGGCGCCAACGCGACCGGGGTCTCGAGGGTCACGACCGGCTCGACGACGGGCGCCGCCTCGATCGTGGTGGCGACGGCCGTGGGAGCGGACTCGATGACGGTGGGGGTCTCGACGACGAGGGTGTCGATCGGCTGGGGGGTCTCGACCCGAGGAGCGGGATCGGCGCGATGGCGGTGCTCGACGCGGGGAGCGGGGATGGCGGTCACGACCGGGGCGGGAGGCACCGGAGTCGCCAGCGCCTCGAGGACCATCTCGTCGGAGGTCTGGGTAGCGGCGGCGGTCGATCGGGCCACGCGCTTGCCGACATAGGTCGGCGGCGACGCGGTCTCGGTCGGCATGGCCGCGCGGCGCTTCCCGCCGGCATGCGTGCCTGAGGACCCCGAGGAGCTTGGTCCGAAGCCGCTGTCCGCGGCCCGGTGGCTACCCATACGGAATGTCCTCACTGACGGGGGATCGTGACAACGGTCCCTGACTGTAACGGAAACATCACGGAGCGGGAAACTCGGGTCCCCTCGGTTGGTGCAGGCCGACCCCCCGATTGTGCGCAATCGTTTCAGCCGAGACACCCGAAACGGCGGAATCGGGGCTCGAGGATCGCCCTCCCCCGGCGGGAACCGGCCTTCTCCGCCGGGGTGGACCAGACCGTTGCACCGGGCTGGCCGCGACCTAGGGTGGTGCCGTGACGGACCACCCGATGCTCGCCCCCGTCCACCAGCGCATCCTGGGCAGCCTGTTGGAGAAGCAGCGCACGGTGCCCGCGTCCTACCCGATGACGCTCAACGCCCTGCGGCTGGCGTGCAACCAGACCACCAGCCGTGAGCCGGTGACCGACTTCGACGAGGGGACGCTCGAGGAGGCGCTGACCGACCTGCGTCACCGCGAGCTCGTGCGGGTGGTGTGGGCCGACACCGGCCGACGCACCCTGAAGTATCACCAGACCCTCGACGAGCGGCTGGCCCTGCAGCCCGACGAGCGGGCCCTCGTCACCGTTCTGCTGCTCCGTGGCGCCCAGTCCGCCGGCGAGCTCAAGACCCGCACGGAGCGGCTGCACCCGTTCGCAGACCGCGGCGAGGTGGAGATGTGCCTACGGCGGCTGGCGTCGCTGCCCACGCCGCTGGTCCAGGAGCTGGAGCGTCGCCCCGGCCAGCACGACGCCCGGTGGGTCCACCTGCTCGGGCCCGTCGAGACGGGGGTCCCGCTGGCGGCCGCACCGCAGGGCGACGACCTCGAGTCGGTGCTCCGTGATGGGCCCGAGGCGCGGGACGCGCGGGTGCGTCGCTCCTACGGCGCCCTGGCCGCGGCGTACGGCGACCGCTACGACGCGGACGCGGCGCTGGCCGGGCAGCCGTTCGAGCGGTGGCTGCTCGAACGCGTGGCCGACGACGCCGCAGGGCACCCCGTCGCCGACGTGGGCTGCGGCACCGGCCAGGTGACCGCGTTCCTGGCCGACCACGGCGCTCGAGCGTTCGGGTTCGACGCGGTGCCCGCCATGGTGGCCGAGGCGCGGCGCCGCCACCCGGGGCTCGCCTTCGACGTGGTCGACCTGCACCGGATGCTCAAGCCTCGCGACGACGACGGGTGGGGGGCCGTGCTGGCCCTCTATGCCCTCTCCCATGTCGCGCCGTCCGAGCTCGGCGCGGCGGTCGCGTCGCTGGCCCGCGTCCTGCGTCCCGGCGGCCGGCTGCTGCTGGCCCTCGGCGCCGGTCCCGCCCTGCGGCACCGTGACGAGTGGCTGGGCGTGGAGGTCGATCTCGACCTGGTCGACCACGACCCCGCCCACGTGCGCCGCGTGGTCGCCGACGCCGGTCTGCGCGACGTGGAGTGGTATCTGCGGGGTCCGCGGACCGAGGCGGGGGAGACCACCGACCGGCTGTTCGTCCTCGCGACGCGCTGACACGCCCGTCGTCCGGCCCCCGTCGTCTGGCCCCCGTCGTCTGGCGGCCGTCGTTTGGCCGGCGTCGTCGGGCTGGGAGCGGCCGTGGGACGCCGCATCGACGTGGCATTGCTCACATCGACGGCCGAAACGGTCGATTTCCGCGGTGAGCGGTCGGAACCAGCGTGGTCGGCCGGAGCCCACCGGTTTAGGCTGCGACCCAGTTTCTCCCCTGACGTCGACCTGTGAGGACGTGGCTGGATCGTGGACCTGATGGAGTTTCAGGCGAAGGAGCT
>JAGQUE010000269.1:0-255 GCA_020438665.1 Nocardioidaceae bacterium
GATCACGTCGAAGCCCATCGCGGCGACGGCGTCGAGACGCTCGGCGGCCGTGCGCAGCGTGCCACTGACGACCGTGCCGTCGTCGTCGAGCCGGGCGCCCTCGGACCGCGGGAAGAACTCATACCAGCTGCCGAACAGCGCGCGCTGCCGGTCGGCGAACACGGGGTGGGGTCCCGAGGTCGTCACCATCTCTCGCAGCGGATAGGACGCCAGCAGCTCCCACAGCGCGTCGTCCTCGAGGGCGGCTAGGCGCGC
>JAGQUE010000269.1:354-1810 GCA_020438665.1 Nocardioidaceae bacterium
CCCTCGGTGAACATCAGCTCGACGTCGACCCCGGCGCGGATCTTGATCGCCGCGTCGTGGTGCCAGGTGGCGAGCGGGTCGGACCAGGACTGGACCTCGAAGCTCCAGGCGCCCGGAGCGTCCGGGACCACCCAGCCGGTGTAGCGGTCGGGGGTCGACGCCTGGGTCGTCATGGGGACGGGTGGGCGCCGTTTGCGGTCGGGTCCGATCAGCACGACCTCGGCGCTCAGCTGGTCGTGGCCTTCCCTGATCACGGTGGCACGGACGGGGAACGGCTCCCCGACGGTGGCCTTGGCGGGCAGCCGCCCGCAGTCGACGAGCGGCATGACCTCGAGGATGGGGATGCGTCCGACCATGCCCCCACACTTACGGACGCGGAGCCTGGAGACAAGGTTCGACCCCCGAGAGTCGGGTACCGACGTGTTCATCACGGGGGCATAGTCTTGGAACGTTCAAACTTTCATGGTTAGGTACTCGCCGTGCGTGCAATCCGTCGTTTCACCGTCCGTCCCGTCCTGCCGGCGTCGCTGGCCCCGCTCGGCGACCTCGCCGGCAACCTGCGCTGGTCGTGGCACCCACCGACCCAGGACATCTTCCGGGCGGTCGACGCCGACCTGTGGGAGGAGGTCGGCCACGACCCGGTCGGCCTGCTCGGTGCGCTGAGCCGCGAACGGCTCGACGAGCTCGCGCGCGACAAGGAGTTCCTCAACCGGCTAGAGACGGCCCGCGCCGACCTGACGACCTATCTCGAGGGCGACCGCTGGTACCAGACCAAGGGCGGCGCCGACGCACCCCGCGCAGTGGCCTACTTCTCGCCAGAGTTCGGCATCACCGCCGTGCTGCCGCAATACTCCGGAGGCCTCGGCATCCTCGCGGGCGACCACCTCAAGTCGGCCTCCGACCTCGGCATCCCGCTGATCGGCGTCGGCCTGCTCTACCGCCACGGCTACTTCAAGCAGTCGCTGTCCCGCGAGGGCTGGCAGCTGGAGACCTATCCCGTGCTCGACCCGGACGAGCTGCCGCTGAGCCCGCTCCGCGAGGCCGACGGCACGCGCGCCACGGTGTCGATCGCACTGCCCGACGGGCCCGACCTGCTCGCGCGCATCTTCGTCGTCCACGTCGGTCGCGTCCCGCTCCTGCTGCTCGACTCCGACCTCGAGGAGAACCCCGAGCACTACCGCGACATCACCGACCGCCTCTATGGCGGCACCACCGAGCACCGCCTCCGCCAGGAGCTGCTGCTGGGCGTCGGCGGCGTCCGTGCCCTGCGTGCCTATGCCCGTCTCACCGGGGCGCCGGAGCCGGAGGTCTACCACACCAACGAGGGACACGCCGGCTTCCTCGGCCTCGAGCGCATCCGCGAGCTCACCGTCGCCAAGGAGGGCCCCGGCCTCGACTTCGACACCGCGCTCGAGCTCTCGCGCGCCGGCACCGTCTTCACCACCCACACCCCGGT
>JAGQUE010000270.1 GCA_020438665.1 Nocardioidaceae bacterium
GGCACCTATCCGCTGCCCGAAGCCCAGCTGGACCGGTTCCTCCTCCGGGTCTCGTTCGGCTATCCGACCGGCGAGCAGGAGCACGAGGTCGTGACCGCTCGGTTGGCCCGACGGCGCGAGGAGGTCGACATCGCCCCCGTCACCGATGCGGAGGGGCTCCTGGCGATGCAGGCAGCGGTGGAGACCGTCTCCGTCGACGAGAGCGTGAGCCGCTACTGCGTCGACCTCGCCACGGCGACCCGGGCCCACGACGATGTGCTCACCGGCGCCTCACCCCGTGGCTCGCTCGGCCTGGTGCTCGCCGCCCGGGCGTTCGCGGTGCTCCGGGGGCGGGACTTCGTCATCCCCGAGGACGTCAAGGCGGTGGCTCGATCGGTGCTGGCGCACAGGATCACCGTCCGGCCGGAGCTTTGGATGACGCAGGCGTCCGGACGGCGGGTGGTCGATGCCGTGCTTGCCGCCGTGCCGACACCGCCCACCCTCGAGCACCGGGACCGCCGATGACCCAGTGGCGGACCACCGCCGCGCTCCGGAGAGCGCTCGCGCTCACCGGATTCGGGTTCGCCTATGCGATCGTCCTGCAGGCGCCTGTCGTCGTCGTCCTGGTGTCGCCGTTCCTGCTGCTGGCCGCGCTGGGGTTGCTGCAGCGACCGGCCTCCGAGCCCCAGGTCCGCGTCGACCTGCGACACCGCGTGCTCCACGAGGGGACCGGGACCGTGAGCGACCTCGCCATCGACGACGCGAGTGATATCGAACAGGTCACCCGCTCGGCCGCGCTGACGCCGTTCGTGGCCCGGCGGCCCTCCCAGGGGAGCGTTGCCGGGCTGGTCGGCGACCCGGCCTCGGTCCGGCTGGAGCTGAGCCCGCGCCGTTGGGGACGCGTCGACCTCGGCAACGAGGAGGTGGCGCTGACGACCGCCTGGGGTGGCTATCGGTGGGGCCCCGTCCGGGTCACGGGGCGCAGCCTGTCGGTGCTGCCGACGACGGCCCCGTTCGACTCCCGGGCCGAGGCGCCGCTGCCGCTCGGCCTGGTCGGCCCGTATCGGTCACGGCGGCCCGGCACCGGTACCGAGCTGGCCGGCATCCGTCCGTTCGTCCCGGGCGACCGCCTGCGGCGCGTCAACTGGCGAGTCTCGTTACGTGCCCGTGCGCTGCACGTCGTCGACGCGCTCGCCGAGACCGACACGGGGGTCCTGCTGGTGGTCGACGCCCTGGCCGACCTGGGCCGCTCTGAGGGGGTCGATGGCCGAGCCAGCTCGCTGGACCGCACGGTCCGCGCCGCCGCCGCGCTCGCCGAGCACCACGTCCGGCAAGGCGACCGCGTGGCGCTGCGGGTGGTCGGCGGCGCCGGCCGCTCTGTCGGCTATGGCACCGGCACCCGCCACCTGCGGGTGCTGCTGCACGCGTTGGCCGACGTCCGGCCGGGCGTGCCGCGCGATCTGCCCGACCACGGTCTTCAGCTGGGGGCGTCGATGGGCACCGAGGTGTTGATCCTCTCGACGTTGCTCCAGCCGGCGATGGTCAACACCGCGGCCCTGCTCACGGCCCGCGGCCTTCCGGTGCTCGTCATCGACACGCTGCCGGAGGGCGGCCTCGTGGACGTCGTCTGGTCTGACGCCGGCGGACAACGCCAGCAGGCCATCGCCGCCACGGCCTGGCGCATGCGCCGGCTCGAGCGGGACCTGCTCCTGGAGAGGTTGAGCCGCACCGGGTGCCCGGTGGTGCCCTGGCGCGGTCCCGGCACCCTCGACGACGTGCTGCGGCGGCTGGCCCGCCGCGCCCAGCTGCCCCGCGTGGTGGGCCGATGACCCTCCGATCGCTGCTGCCCCGCTGGAGCCGTGCGCAATGGCTGCTGCGGTCGGTCGTCCTCGCGGGCCCGCTCCTCGCCTTCGCGGGAACCGCCGCCGAGGGCACCGTCGCCGGAGTCGGCTGGACCGTGTTCGTCCTCGTCGCCGCGGTGGCGGCGGCGCTACTGCCGGCCAGCGCGGCGCCGCTGCTGGCCATCGGTCTCGTGATCGGCTGGTGGGGCGGCGGCCCTGCGGACCCGCTCCACCCCGCCGTGCTGCCCGCCGGCGCCGCCCTGGTCGCCACCCACGTGGCCGCCATGCTCGCCGCATCCGGGCCGCCCGGGCTGACCCCGAGCCGGGCCCTGGTTCGGCTGTGGCTGCGCCGGGGCCTGCTGGTCTGCCTCCCGCTCCCGCTGGTGTACGCCGTCGCGCGCGGCGTCGCCGGTGCCCCGGAGCCGCCGTACGTCTGGACGGTGGGGCTGGTGGCCGCCCTGGGGACCGTGCTGGTCGGCGAGTGGGCCTTCGCCCGGACGCTGGGACGCGACGCCGACCTGGTTGTCGGGACCCGGCCGCCATCCACAGGTGCAGGGCTCTGACTGTGGAAATGGGGCCGCTGTTGTGGACGAGCAGAGGCGTTCTGTGGACGACACGCCGGTGGCCGGAAACTGCCTGAAATAGTTGCTCCCAACCCCTTGCGCGGGGAGCTGGGCAGGGCATAGAACTTCTCTCACGCAGCCCCTCCGGGGGCGGCGGGATGGCTCGGAAACGAGGGTCCACACCGAGGGGCTTGCCCCGCGGCGGCGAGAGGGTGACGACCTCGCCGGGTCCTGAGTGGAGGGGCGATCGATCGGAGGCGTCACCATGATCCGGTCACCCGAAGGGCCCTTGTAGCTCATACCTATGAGGGCCCTTCACCTATTTCCCGCCGACGTCGGATCGCCGGTTCCGGCAGCAGGTCCCTGTCACTCGTCCCGGCCGCCTGCCGATCCGCGGCGTGGACCCTCTGCCGCAGCCGCCCGCGGACGCGTCACAATGCCCCCATGCTCTACGCCTCGATGCATGCGGTGGTCCCGCCGCTCCTCAAGGCGATCTGGCGACCGGTTATCCACGGCCTCGACAACATCCCGCGCACCGGGCCCGTGATCCTGGCCAGCAACCACCTGAGCTTCGCCGACAGCGTCGTGATCCCGGCGATCGCGCCCCGCAAGGTCGTGTTCTTGGCCAAGGCCGACTACTTCACCGGAACCGGGGTCACCGGTGCCCTGCAGCGGGCGTGGTTCGAGGGGCTCGGCATGCTGCCGGTCGACCGCGACGACACCAAGGCCGCGCTCGACAGCCTCGACACCGCGCTGGAGGTGCTGGCACGCGGCGAGGCCTTCGGCATCTATCCCGAGGGCACCCGGTCACGCGACGGGCGCCTCTATCGCGGCCGCACCGGCGTCGCCCACCTCGCCCTGACCGCCGGCGTGCCCGTCGTCCCGGTTGGCCTCGTCGGGACCCAGGACCTCCAGCCGGTCGGGTCGCGGCTGCCCCGGCTGGTGAAGGTGACCGTGTCCTTCGGCCGCGCCCTGGACTTCCGTGGCCGCTACGACGGGGTCCCCCTCGGCCGCGCGCGGCGCGAGGTCACCGACGAGATCATGGCCGCGATCCAACAGCTCAGCGGTCAGCAGCCTGCCGGCGTCTATAACGACCGGCCGCTGGAGATCTGATCGCGAGGAGCCTGACAGCGGCGGGTCAGCCCTGGGCCGACACCTGGCCGATCAGGTTGATGAACAGCCCGAGCATGGCCACCGGGCCATTGACCCGCGCCGACTTGCCGCCCACGGCGTCGGAGACGCGCTGGAGGCCGCTCACGTCGGCCCGCTCACCGAAGCCCACGCCCATGACGCGGATGGGCTTGCTCGGGTCGGACTCGGCCTCCAGACGGGCGATCAGACTCTGGACGGACATGCCGGAGGTGGTGTCGCGGTCCTTGTTGGTGAACACGACGAGCGACTGGGCGGCCGCGGGGTCATAGTCCTCCTGGAGCGCCTGGTAGCCGGCGAGGATCGACTCATAGAGGGTGCTCTGCGAGCCGCGGTGCACCTTGATCGTCTGGACGGTGTTGATGATCGACGAGCGCCCGGTGCCGAGCAGCGTGATCGGCACGAGCTCGCGGTGTCCGGCCGCTCCACCGACGCCGGTGCCATAGAGCCACACCCCGATCGAGGTGTGGTCATAGAGGGTCGCCATCGCGATCAGCGCCGTGGTGCGCACCTGGTCGATCAGTGGCTTGTTGTTGGCCTGGAGAACGCCCATCGAGTCGCTGACGTCCATGAGGACCAGGATCCGACCGGGGGTCGAGCCTGAGGCGCTCAGGCCATAGAGCTTGATCGCGGTCGCGGGGCCGGGCAGCCCGATGCGGTGGTGCTCGTGGCCATAGAGCGTCGTGTCGAACTCGGCCGTCCCGTCGGGGTCGCGCAGCTTGGCGTCGGCGCGCAGCGTGGCCACGTCCGCCGAGGCGAGCCGCTTGATGAGGTCGCCGACCACGGGCCGGACGGCGGCGTCGCGGGAGGTGTTGTAGGCCGGGAAGTCCATGTAGGGCTCGCCCTGGCGGCCGCGGAGGATGTGCACCTGGTTGGATGGCTCGACGAGGTATTCGCCGGCGAAGATGACCATCCGCTCCGGCGGGCTCCCGAGCACGTTGGACCCGATGATGGCCGGCTGGGAGAGCGAGTTGGCGGTGAGCGCGAGCGCCTCGAACCGCACCGGTGAGATCAGCCGCTGGGCCTTGAGGAAGGGCCAGGCGGCCAGCAGTCCGGTCGCGGTCGCCGACGGGTCGTGGAACCCGATGCGGACCGGCCGGTCCTTGGAGAGCAGGCTGGGCCAGCTGAAGGTGTCGTCGTTGCCCAGCATCAGCGCCGTCGTCTGCGTCGCGAGCCCGACGATGGGGCTGGAGGCGATGCTGACGGCGGCGCCCGGCTCGGTCGGGCGGGCATAGGCCCACAGGCTGCTGTCGGTCACCCACAGGTCGGCGTCCAGGCTCGCCTTGACGCCGTCGCGACCCGCGGCCTCGACGACGTCGAGCTCGACACACGACTTGGCCGCCGCCTCCACGACCATCGCCCGGGTCGCCGGGACGACCACGGCCTTGACCGGTGTCGTCGTGGTGCACCGATCCAGGGCCTCCGCGGCCCGTGACGACGCGGCCGTCGACGGATCGCTCGTCGACGCGGCGTTCGTGGTGTCGGTGCCGAAGCGGTCGGCGACGACCACGACGCCGATGCCACCGACCAGGACGCCGATCAGCAGCCCGAGCATCCAGTTGGTGCCGCGGTTGGCCGCATCTCGCTGGCTTGCCATGAATGTGCCTCCCCGCACAAACCGGCCGACCGAGATGCCGGAACAACACTGAGGCGTCACCGACGGTGACGCGAGGTACGACGCTGGGCGCGAGCCCGGCGAAATGTTAGGTCACGTCGGGGGGACTCGCCCAACGAAGCCGACCTGCGGGACGGAGTGGTCTAACCCGGTGCCGGCGGTGCGCTGCTGACGCTGTGTCAGGACGCCAGGATGCCGCGGTCCACGAACGCGGTCTGCACCTGACCGGCCACGGTGTCGCCATAGAGCGCCCGGGCCGTGTCGACGGTCGTCTGGGCGGCGGCCTGGAAGCCGATGCCGGGAGTGAAGGAGAACTGGGCCTCGATGATGAGGGTGGTGGCCGGCCTGCGACCGACCGCCTGGTTGATGTCCCACAGGGCCCGGGACCAGATCTCGCCGTCGTCGTGCACCTCGCCATCGAGGTCGTCGGGGAACACCTTGGTCCCGTCGACCCGCCGGAGGCAGTGGGGGGTCTCCGTGGTGTAGGAGGTGGCATCCCAGTCCATCACGCAGGCCCACGGGGTCGTCGCGGTGTCGGGGGAGAGGCGCTGGCTCATCGTGACGGCCAGATAGTCGCCGAACCCCTCACCGATGGCACCCGCCTGCTCGCGGGACCCGAACCCGGGCACCTGGGCGTCCTGGACCGCGTGGCCGTATTCGTGCCAGACCACCTCGAGGTCCTCGGCGTCGTCGACGCCGCCCCGGCCGAACAGGATGCGGTCCGAGCCGGGCTCATAGAAGGAGTTGTCGAAGGCGAACGCATCGGTCTTGACGCGCTGGCGCTCGGCGTTCGCGTCGGTGAAACCGAGGGACTGCAGGAAGCCCTGGACCCGCTCGACCCCGTAGTAGGCGTTGACCATCTCGAAGCGGTTGTTGGCGCGGCCGAACCGGAAGTCGCCACCGGGGCGCACCGGCCGGTCCCGGTTGATGATCTCGACCCACTTGCCCACCAGGGTGTTGTGGTGGAGGTGGCGGATCGTCACGCGGCGATAGGCGGACGCGGGTACCGCCGCGTTGGCGTCCTTCTGGTCCCGCAGCTCCTCGTCCTGGAGCTTGACCACCGGGTTGGGGTCGAAGACCCGCGCCTTGCCCTTGCGGCGTGGCGCGGCGTGCTGGGAGATCTTGTCGCTGACCAGCACCTGGGCGGACGCGGCATCGACGTAGTGGCGGGTCGAACCGTGCCCGTTGACCGTCAGCACGGCATAGACATAGCGCGCGGCACGGTCGCCGTCGGCGGGCAGCACCCACATGCCCTCGGAACTCGCCTCGAGGTAGGTCGGCGCCCCAGGGCGGGCCGTGACCGCGGTGACGGCAGCCCGCACCGGCACGAACGGACGGCGCTGGGCCCCGGACGGCAGCACGAGGCGCTCGGCCGGGATGCGGCCGTCGCCCACGGTGGTGGTGCCATCGAGTGCCCGGTGGACGACATACCAGCCGCCGACCACGGGGCGCCCGCCGACCGTCTGCTCGTACCAGGTGTGGGTGCCGAGGAGGGAGCGGGTCGTCCGCACCAGCCGCAGGTCCGCAGGGAGCTCGGTCGCCGTGATGACGCGCGGCGCAGCGGTGGCGACCGACGTCGTCGGGGCCGTGCTGGCGGTGGCTGGTGCCCCCGTGAGGGCGGCCGCGGTGAGGAATCCGACGGTGATCGACGCGGTCAGGGACGAGATGGAGCGCATGCGGGACATGGATCCCTCCGGGACGAGGCATGCCGCCGGACGGCTGGCACGCAGGCAGCCTAGAGGAGCAGGTGAAGCGGCGCTGCGGACTTCGGCCGAGGCGCGCGAGCCGGCGGCCCGTGCGCAAGCCCTGGCCCGGGCGCCCTGTGGGTGCCTCGTGGTTGGGTTGTCCCATGAGCGTCGTCGGCCCCACCTACCACCTGGTGCGTGGCCGGGCGTCGGCCGCGGATGCGCCGCCGCTGGACGAGGCCCAGCGGCGCGTTGTCGACCACGAGGGCGGCCCGTTGCTCGTGCTGGCGGGGCCCGGCACCGGCAAGACGACGACGCTCGTCGAGGCCATCGCCCAGCGGATCGCCGACGGCGCGCGGCCCGACGAGGTCCTTGCCCTGACCTTCTCGCGCAAGGCCGCCGAGCAGCTGCGGGCGCGGGTGACCGCGCGCATCGGCCGCACGACGGCGGCGTCACTGGGATCGACGTTCCACTCCTTCGCCTATGGGCTGGTTCGCCAGCACTCCTCACCCGAGCTCTATGACGCCCCGTTGCGGCTGCTGTCGGCCCCCGAGCAGGACGTCGTGCTCCAACAGATCCTCACCACCGCCCCGGAGTCGGTGGTGTGGCCGGAGTCGGTGCGGGGTGCCCTCGGCACCCGCGGGTTCGCGACCGAGGTCGCGCAGGTGCTCGCCCGAGCCCAGGAGAAGGGCCTGGGGTTCGAGGCACTGCGGCGGCTGGGCGAGACCGAGGGCCTGCCGGAGCTCGTCGCCGCGGCGGCGTTCATGGAGCAATACGACATCGTCACCGCCGACCAGAACGTGCTGGACTATCCCGGCCTGATCGCGACGGCGGTCCGGATGCTGCAGGATCCCGAGCACCCCGTGCGCGATCTGCTCCGAGCGCAGTTCCGCCACGTCTTCGTCGACGAATACCAAGACACCGACCC
>JAGQUE010000271.1 GCA_020438665.1 Nocardioidaceae bacterium
CCCGTGCCGCCCTCAGTCGGCGTACGACGCTGCGATCGCGGCACCGAGGCGCGCGTTGTGGCGCACCAGCGCGATGTTGGCGGTGAGGCTCGCGCCGTCGGTGAGCTCGACGATCCGGCCCAGGAGATAAGGGGTCGCGTCCTTGCCGGTGATGCCCAGCCGGTCGAGATCGCCCAGCGCCTGCTCGATGACCGCACCGATCTCGCCGGCCGGGATCTCGTCCTCGACCGGGATCGGGTTGGCCACCACGAGGCCCGAGGTCAGCCCGAGCTCCCAGTGGGCGCGCATCACCGCAGCGACCTCGGCTGCGCCGTCGACGCGCATGGGTGCGCGATAGCCCGAGGACCGTGAGTAGAACGATGGGAACTCGTCGGACCCGACCGCCATCACCGGGACGCCATAGGTTTCGAGGGTCTCCAGCGTCAGCCCGATGTCGAGGATGCTCTTGACGCCCGCTGACACGACGGCCACCGGCGTGGTCGACAGCTCGACGAGGTCGGCGGAGATGTCGAAGGTCTGCTGGGCGCCGCGGTGCACACCGCCAAGCCCGCCCGTGACGAAGACGCGGATGCCGGCCAGCGACGCCAGCCGCATCGTCGAGGCCACGGTCGTGGCGCCGTGCAGACCGCGCGCCACGACATAGCCGAGATCACGGACGCTCACCTTGGCGACGGACCTGTCCGAGCCGAGCAGCTCGAGGTCCTCGGGCGACAGGCCGATGCGCGGCCGGCCGTGGAGGATGGCGATCGTCGCCGGCGTGGCGCCGTGGTCGCGGACGATGCCCTCGACCTCACGGGCCATGGCGACGTTCTCGGGATAGGGCATGCCGTGGCTGATGATCGTGCTCTCGAGGGCGACCACGGGTCGTCCGGCCGCGAGCGCGTCGGCCACCTCGGGGGTGACCTCGAGTCGGTCGGTCATCGGGCCTCTCAGGGTCGGGCGGCGGTGAGGGTCGTGCGGACCAGGTCGTCGGTCAGGTCGGAGCGGACGGTGTCGGTCACCGAGACGGTCAGCGCAGCTGCGGCCTGGCCGAACGCGGCGGCGTCGCCGGGCTCGGCGCCACCGAGGAGGGCGTGGCAATAGGCGGCCAGCATCGCGTCGCCGGCTCCCGTCACGTCGGCGACCTCTGCCGAGAGCGCCGCCACCACGACGGCCGGGCCGTCGCCCGTGACCAGCAGCGAGCCGACGGAGCCCAGGCGCACCCAGACCCGCTCGACCCCACGGCCGGTCAGGCTTCGGGCCGCGTCGACGACCTCGGGGTGGCGGCGGGTCGGCAGGCCCGTCAGGGCCTCCAGCTCGTCGGCGTTGGGGGTGATGGTGTGGACCGGGTGGTCCGCGGTCAGCAGCGGGCGCAGCCGCCGGGCCTTGGGCACGCTCACCGGGTCGACCACGACCGCGACACCGGCCGCGGAGGCACGCTCGACCGCCGCAGCCACGGTCTCGTGGGCCAGGTTGGCGTCGACCACGACGAGGCTGGCGTCGGCGATCAGCGGCGCGGCAGCCTCGACGGCATCGGGGGTGATCGAGTCGGTGGCGGCCATGTCGGCCACGGCGACGCTCAGCTCGCCGGTCGCGTCGAGCACGGCGGTATAGGTCCCGGTCGGCAGCGCGAGGCGGCGTACGTGCTCGACGCCCACGCCCGCCGCGGCGGTGTCGCGCAGCAGGGTGTCGCCCATCGCGTCGGTCCCGACGGCCGCCACCAGGTGGACGATGGTGCCGAGCCTGGCGAGGTTCTCGGCGATGTTGCGGCCCACACCACCCGGCGACATCCGGGTCGAGCCGGGGTTGCTCGTGGCCGCGACCAGCGGCGCGGCGCTGCGAGCCTTGAGGTCCATGTTGGCGCCGCCCAGGACCACCACGTACGGCGTCGATGCGCCGCCCCCCGGCGCCGGGCCGGTCACCGTGCTGCTCACAGCGGTGACTCTAACGACGAAGCGACCCGCGGGTAGCTTCGGGAGGGTGGCGGTGTCTGCCGCGTCACGTCGCACGGCATGATCGACCGCATGACCGGCACCCCGACCGCCCTCGCGGTCTCTCCCGACTCGGGCACCCACTGGACCGAGCCCGGGACCTGGCCGGTCGCCGCCGGCGTCCACCGGATCCCGTTGCCGCTGCCGATGGACGGCCTGCGCGCGGTCAACGTCTATGCGCTCGAGACCGAGGCCGGGCTGACGCTCGTCGACGGCGGCTGGGCGATCCGCGAGAGCCGCACCGCCCTGGAGGCCGGGCTGTCGCAGATCGGGCACACCCCGGCCGACATCACGCGGATCCTGGTCACCCACGTGCACCGCGACCACTACACGCTGGCCGTGGTGCTGCGCCGCGAGTTCGGCGCCCACGTGACGCTGGGCCTGGCCGACAAGGCGACGATCGACGTGCTGCACGAGCGGTCCGCGGGCGGTGGGATCTCCCAGAGCGTGCGGGTCCTCGAGGAGTCGGGCGCCCACCACCTCGCCACGGCGTGGGCGGAGTTCTCGGCCAGCTCGACTCCGGACCTGTCCCAGTGGGACTACCCCGACAGCTGGCTCGACGGCGACCAGACCATCGCCGTCGGGTCGCGCTCCCTGGACGCCGTGCATACGCCCGGACACACGCGGGGTCACTTCGTCTTCGCCGACCGTGAGGCGGGGTTGATGTTCGCCGGCGACCACGTCCTGCCGACGATCACGCCGTCGATCGGCTTCGAGGCCGCCGTGGCCGACCAGCCGCTCGGTGACTTCCTCGGCTCGCTCGCCAAGGTCCGCGCGCTGCCAGACCTGAGGCTGTTGCCGGCGCACGGGCCCGTGGCCCCGTCCACCCACGCCCGCGTCGACCAGCTGGCCGCGCACCACGACGTACGGCTCGGGCTGTGTCGCGAAGCCGTCCGGTCCGACCCGCTCACGGCGTTCTCGGTCGCGCACGAGCTGCCGTGGACGCGCCACGAGATGCACCTCGACGACCTCGACCTCTTCAACGTCGCCCTCGCCGTCCTGGAGACGCGCGCCCACCTCGAGCTGCTCGCCGCTCGTGGCGAGGTCACCGTCTCCTCGTCCCCGGAGGGTCTGCTCTATCGATGCCGCTGACCCCCGGCGTCCCGTCAGGGTCGCAGGGCCTCGCTGAGGGCGACGAGCTGGTCCTCGACGAGCGCATAGAACGCCCAGCGGCCGCGCTGCTCGCGGGTCACCAGTCCTGCGTCGACGAGCTGCTTCATGTGGTGGGACACCGTCGGCTGCGACAGCCCGACCGCGGGGATCAGGTCGCAGATGCAGGCCTCGCGCTCCTCACGCGCGGCGATCAGCGAGAGGAGCCGCACCCGCGTGGGATCGCCGAGGGCCTTGAAGATGCGAGCCAGCTGCTCGGCCCTCGCCGGCTCGAGCGCGCCGTCGGTGACGACGGAGCAGCAGACCTGGTCGTCGGTGACCAGGGGCAGGGGAGTCGGCATGAGCCCATGGTGCCACATGTATTGACATCGGTCGATGCATCGACAATGCTCAATGCATCGAAGGTTGTCGATCAGATAGGAGCAGTCCGGTGAACACCGACGACATCCGCGAGCAGGTCCGCACCCGCTATGCCGAGGCGGCCACCGCCGTACGCGCGGGCACCGCGAACGCCGACCTCAACAGCGAGCTCGTGCTCGTGGACGACTCGTGCGGCACCTCGTGCTGCAGCGGCGAGGCCGTGGCCGTGTCCGACTCGTTCGGCGCAGCCCTCTATTCCGCCGACGACCAGGACGCCCTGCCCGCCGAGGCCGTCGCGGCCAGCCTGGGCTGCGGCAACCCGACCGCGGTGGCGTCCCTCGAGGCCGGCGAGCGTGTGCTCGACCTCGGCTCGGGCGGCGGGATCGACGTCCTGCTGTCCGCACGGCGGGTCGGCCCCACCGGCTTCGCCTATGGCGTCGACATGACCGACGAGATGCTCGAGCTCGCTCGAGCCAACGCAGCCAACGCCGGCGCCACCAACGTCGAGTTCCTCAAGGGCACCATCGAGGACGTCCCGCTGCCCGACGCCGCCGTCGACGTCGTCATCTCCAACTGCGTGATCAACCTGTCGGCCGACAAGCCCAGCGTCTTCGCGGAGATGTTCCGTGTGCTCGCTCCTGGGGGCCGGATCGGGATCTCCGACGTCGTCGCCGAGGACCACCTGTCCGTCGAGGACCGCGCCGAGCGCGGCCCGTGGGTCGGCTGCATCGCCGGTGCGCTGAGCCGCAGCGAATACTTCGCCGAGCTGGCCGGCGCCGGTTTCGTCGATGCCGAGGTCGAGTTCACCCACGAGGCCGTGCCCGGCATGCACAGCGCGATCATCCGCGCGACCAAGCCCACCGCATGACCACGATCGAGGGTCAGCACGGCGTCGCCCAGCGACTCTCGACGCTCGACCGTTTCCTGCCCGTCTGGATCGGTCTGGCGATGGCCGCCGGCCTGCTGCTCGGTCGCTGGGTCCCCGGCATCGCCGACGTGCTCGACGCCATCGAGATCCAGTCCGTGTCGCTGCCGATCGCCCTGGGCCTGCTGGTGATGATGTATCCCGTCCTCGCCAAGGTCCGCTATGACGAGATCGGCGACGTCGCCCGCGACCACCGGCTGATGGGGCTGTCGCTGGTGCTCAACTGGGTGATCGGCCCGGCGCTGATGTTCGCGCTGGCCTGGATCTTCCTGCCGGACCTGCCGGCCTATCGCACCGGCCTGATCATCGTCGGCTTGGCCCGCTGCATCGCGATGGTGATCATCTGGAACGACCTGGCGTGTGGCGACCGCGAGGCGGCCGCCGTCCTTGTCGCGCTCAACTCGATCTTCCAGGTGCTCGCGTTCGCCCTGCTCGGCTGGTTCTATCTCGAGCTGCTGCCCGGCTGGCTCGGGCTCTCGACCGCCCACCTCGAGGTCTCGCCGTGGCAGATCGCGGGCAGTGTCGTGGTCTTCCTCGGCATCCCGCTCGCCGCGGGATACCTGACCCGCCGCGTCGGCGAGCAGCGCCGAGGCCGCGAGTGGTACGAGCGGAGCTTCCTGCCGCGCATCGGCCCTTGGGCCCTCTATGGCCTGCTGTTCACGATCGTCATCCTGTTCGCGCTCCAGGGCGACACCATCACCCGGGAGCCGCTCGACGTCGCCCGCATCGCCGTCCCGCTCGTCGCCTACTTCGCGGTGATGTGGGGAGGGTCGCTGCTGCTGTCTCGGGCGCTCGGGCTGTCCTACCCGCGGGCGACCACCGTGGCCTTCACGGCGGCCGGCAACAACTTCGAGCTCGCGATCGCCGTGGCCATCGCCGTCTTCGGCGTCACGAGCGGCCAGGCCCTCGCCGGGGTCGTCGGCCCGCTCATCGAGGTGCCCGTCCTGGTCGGCCTGGTCTATGTCAGCCTGTGGGCCCGGCGCTTCTTCCCCTCCGACCCCTCGCTGGAGCGCTCATGACCGACACCGCCTCTCCTCGCCCGACCGTGCTCTTCGTCTGCGTCCACAACGCGGGCCGCTCCCAGATGGCCGCCGGCTATCTCCAGCATTTGGCCGGCGACCGCATCGACGTCCTCTCCGCCGGGTCCGCGCCCGCGGATTCCATCAACCCCGTCGCCGTCCAGGCCATGGCCGAGGACGGCGTCGACATCACCACCGCCCACCCCAAGATCCTCACCGACGAGTCCGTGCAGGCCTCCGACGTCGTCATCACCATGGGCTGCGGCGACGCCTGCCCCTTCTATCCCGGCAAGCGCTACGAGGACTGGAAGCTCGACGACCCCGCCGGCCAAGGCATCGACGCCGTCCGGCCCATCCGCGACGAGATCCGCACCCGCGTCCAGGCCCTCATCGACGACCTGCTGGGCGGCACTGCTGATTGAGGTGTGCCTGGCTCGAGCGGTGAGGGACCACGCTGGTCGAGGTGCGAGCGCAGCGAACCTCGA
>JAGQUE010000272.1 GCA_020438665.1 Nocardioidaceae bacterium
TGAGGAGGTCGCGCAGCGACCGTCTTGAAACCAGGTGAGCGGATCTGCTTGTTATGCGGGTGATCGTTCAGGACATTTCGACCAGCCGTTGTGGCTGCCTGTCGATGGAGCTGGAGGTCTCGAGATGTCCCTTGTCGTTCCCTGTCTGATCCACTCGCGAGGACCGTCGGGGGTGCCGGTGGTGCGGCTGGGGATGCCGATAGTCGATGAGTATCTGGAGTTCCTTGGGGGTCGGTGTCGACCGAACACGGTGCTGGCCGCGGCCTATGACCTGAGGGTCTTCTTCGGGGTGGTCGACAAGGCTCCGGCCGATGTTGTGGCGGCTGACGTGTTGGGGTTCATCACCGCTCAGCGCACTGGCCGCGCGAGCGACCAGCGACTCCAACCGGTCGGCCCGGACGCGGAGCGGGTTGGGGTGGCGATCAGCACGGTGGCTCGGCGGTTGTCGATGGTGTCGGGGTTCTTCGCCTACCTGGTGGCTCGTGGCGATATCGAGGCGAACCCGGTACCCCGCGGGCTTCCCACCCGGCGCGAACGGTCCCGTCCCGGCCAGGGTGTTCCGTTGACCCGCCGGACCCGTCGGCTGCCGCGGATCCTCACCCCTGAGGAGGTCGACGCGTTGACTGCGGCGCTGCGGACCCACCGGGACCGGGCGATGGTCGCGGCGATGGTGTTTGGTGGGCTGCGCCGTTGTGAGGTCCTCGGCCTACGCATGGAGGACCTCCGGGTCGCTGAGCGGCGGGTGTTCATCGCCGACGGCAAGGGTGGCCACCAGCGGCTGGTGCCGGTCTCATCGCGGTTCTTCGCCGCGGTCACCGCCTACCTCGATACCGAGCGCCCCGCGGATGCGGCCACCGACCGGGTCTTCGTGGTCCTCAAGGGCCCCAACCGCGGGCGCCCGTTGACGGCTGCCGGGTTGGACGAGGTGCTGGCCGGCGCGCGCAGCCGTGCGGGCCTGTCGCACGCGACCTGCCACGAGTTGCGCCACACCTGTCTGACCAGGCTGCGGGAGGCCGGGATGGCGCTCGAGGCAGTCCAGGCCCAGGCCGGGCACGCCTCGATCGAGTCGACTCGGATCTACCTACACCTGGCCGATGACTGGCTGGCCGGCCAGTACCGCAAGGCCGCTGAGGTCCTCGACGCCCAGCTGTACGCCGGTGGCGCCCAGTGAGCGGGGTCCGTGGCCGTAACGGGCTGGCGGTGCTGCCGGACTGGGAGGAGCTCGAGCAGCAGGTCCCCGCCATCACCGCCACGATGCGGCGCTACCTGACCCAGATCGGGTGTGTCCTGCGGCCGGGCAGCGTGGTCAACACCGGCATCGCGCTACGCGCGTTCGCGGCGTTCCTCGTTGAGAACACCGAGGTCCGCGACGTCAGCGAAGTCACCCGCCGCCACATCGAGGACTACAAGCCCTGGCTCGCGCAGCGGCCCGGCCAGAACAAGGACCGCGTCACCAACGCCACCCTGGCCCACCGGCTCGGGACCCTGCGGATGTTCTTCGTCCGCATCGAGGAGTGGGGCTGGGACCAGGCACCACCACGGGTGCCGATGTTCCCCGGCGACCTGCCCCGCCAAGACCACCCACTGCCCAAAGGGCTGGACGACGCTGCGGCCGCGAAACTGCTCCGCGCCGCGGTCAACGACAACCGCCTCCTGGTCCGAGTCACCGTCGAAGTCCTGCTCCGGACCGGGCTACGGGTCGGGGAGTTCACCGCGCTACCCGCCGACGCCGTCGTCCAGATCGGTGCCGCACCCTGGCTACACGTCCCAGTCGGCAAGCTCCGCGAAGACCGCTACCTGCCCCTACACCCCCAACTGGTGCATCTCATCGACTCCTACCGTGCCGCCCACGTCCCACCCGACCATCCGCTGCTACTGCCCCGGGAGAACGGCCGAGCATCCGACCGCCACTCCGTCACCCGGATCCTCAACCGCGTCGCCACCGCAGCCGGACTCGGCCACATCCACCCCCACCAGCTGCGCCACACCCTGGCCACCCAAGCCATCAACCGCGGCATGAGCCTGGAAGCGATCGCCGCGATGCTCGGCCACCGCAGCATGGACATGACCCTGCGCTACGCCAAGATCGCCAACCGCACCGTGGCCGATGAGTACTTCGCCGTCACCGACAAAGTCGACGCCCTCTACGCCACCGCCCAGCCACTGCCCGCCGACACCATCGGACCCAACATGGCCCGGCTACGTCGCGAGCACCACCGGCTCCTCGGCAACGGCCACTGCACCCGACCCACCCAGCTCGACTGCGCCTTCGAAGCCATCTGCGAGAACTGCTCGTTCTTCCAAACCAGCATCCAGTTCCGACCCACCCTGCAAGCCCAACACGACGACGCCGCAGCCAAGGGCCAACACCACCGAGCCGACCTCTTCGGACGACTCCTCACCGACCTCACAGAAGGCGAAGCATCATGACCAGGCCATCCCCCGATCACCGGCATAATGCCGCTGAGAGCGCACCAACGTGCCCGATGATCGGTCTTGGACTTCACTACGCTGAAGTCCATGCCGGAACGGTACGAAGACGCCGACCTGTGGGTCCCGGGTGAAGCAGGCACTTCGCACTACGGCGAAGCGCCGCTGACGAACGAGACCCTCAAGTCGGTCGAAGCAGAACTCGGCTACCGTCTTCCCGCTGCTTACGTAAGCCAGGCGCGAACTCACAACGGCGGCCTATTGAACCGGACCGCTCACGCGAGCCCGACTCCGACAACGTGGGCACCCGATCACGTCGCAGTGACCGGGATATTCGCCATCGGACGCGGGGCTCGGCTAAGTCTATGTGGAGTGTTCGGACAACGTTTGTGGCTCGATGAGTGGGGCTACCCGGATATCGGGGTCTACTTCGCCGACACTCCATCCGCCGGTCACGACATGATCGCCCTCGACTATCGGGCCTGTGGGCGCGATGGCGAACCTGCCGTCGTCCACGTGGACCAAGAAGTCGGCTACGTCGTCACCCCACTCGCACCCACCTTCGAGGACTTCATCGCTGGACTTGTCGGCGAGGAAGCCTTCCCTGACTGACCCGCGCAAGGCACTCTCCTGCCGTCGGTTGCCTGCATTGCGCGGCCGTGCGCACCTGCCGCTGAGAGTGCTCCGCCGAGCCGATGAGCGTGCGGCCAGGGGGTGGCGTGGGCGAGACTCGTGTCGTGCCTCCCGACAGCAGTGCCCCACATAGCGGAACGCCATGGGCCACGCCGATCCGCGATGGTCACTGGACCGACCCTGAAGGGGCGAGCTGCCATGTTCGTGGGAGTGTCCTAGACGAGCGCGCGGCCCGGAAGTTGCTCAGGCGTCCCGGCGTACGGGTGCTCCACGTCTACGGCCCGGAGCCACGGTTGGTTGATGGCTCTGACCTGGATTCCCTACTGACCCGGCTCGACGAGTTCCTCGAAGGTAAGGCTAGGCCCCACGCAGACTTCAGAATCGCTGACTTCCGCGATGACAACCACAACGTCATGGCAGTCGTCGAGGAGAACTGCTGACGGTGGACCACCCGGCCAGCCGCGACCTGCCACCCCGGCGTCACATCAGTGGCTGGAGAACGATAATCGTGGCGTGCTAACCCCGCGACGCCTCGGGCAGTTCTGGAGCCTGGTACTCGTGGCTACTCTGGGCCTCGCGGGGATCATCAGCGGGCTTTGGTTCCTCATCAAACCCCTTCCGGAGTGGATGCCATATCAGGTGACGACCGTTGGCCCCGTCGGCGGAGTGGTGGGTGGCGTCGTGATCTTGGGCTTCGCGATCTTCGAGTCGGCCCGCCGTTTCCGACACGGGCCACCGACGCCTGGACGCCACTCCCCGTAACCGCATCTGCCGCTGAGATCGCACCAACGTGCCGAGAAGAGGGTGTCCGAACGGGGCCTCTGGCAGGGTAAGTCCGTGGCGACCTACTGCTGCTCGGCGATGCGAGACCAGGTGGAGCACAAGTGCGACCAGCACTCGGACCCCGCCGACTGCCCTGATGCCCTCGTCTTGCGGTCTCGGGACGGTTGGTACGGCCTACGCATTCACGATGGCGGGACCTCGGCCATCAAGGTCTCCTACTGTCCCTGGTGCGGCGCTCGACTCTGAGCCCATCGCACTCACATGCTGCTGAGAGTGCGCACCACCTCTGCCGAGATCCGCGCGGCCCTCCGGCGCTAGCCCTAGCGTGGAGCCATGCACGTCTACCTCTTGTGGCACGTCCACCACGCCGATGACGAAGAGGGCCGGGCGCGTCACGCAGAGGCGCGGTCGGGTGCTTGGAGCGCAGATGAGCAAGCTGGAGACGACGTGAAGTTGCTGGGCGTCTACTCCACGGCGGCGAGAGCAGCCGCTCGCATCCACCGCGCCCGGTCGCTGCCAGGATTCTGCAATGAGCCGGAGTGCTTTCTCGCCGAGGGCTATGAAGTTGACCGGGACGAGTGGGCCACGGGCTACGTGACGGACTGACGCTCCACTTGAGCTGCCGATGTGAGGGCGTGGGCTGCTACTCCTCCTGCAGGCTGCCGTAGCCCGGGCTGAGCCCCCAATCGGTCAGCGTTTCGGCGACGGAATCGAGCGCCCTTGTGAGCAAGGCGTCAGCGTGCTCTGCACACAGGGGCCACTGGAACGCAAGGTCCTGGACTGTGACAGACAGTTCCATGCCCCATCGAAACTTGCCGAACGGCTCTCGCCACGCCCCGACCGTTGCCGCAGTTTCACACTCCGGCACACTGCATGTCTCGTCCATGTTCGGAGCATACGAGCGATGCGCGGACCACCCGGTCATGCCGCGTTGAGGGCGGCTACGCTCGCCCGATCATGCCGAGAAGGCGTGCATGCAGGGGCTTACGTGGTTACACGCAACCACACGGCAGAGCGTCCTGTGCCCTGCGGCTTGAGGAGCCCTTCGTCCTTCAGTTCATTGAGGACCAGTCGGATGGTCGGATCGCTGATCCCGGGTAGCGCGGCTCTCACATCGGAGATCGCAAAGAGGGGCGCACCGTGCCTCAAGACGTGCTCGCGGACGCGTTCGGCTTTGGTGCCTCCAGACCTATCGGCGGCGACGCCCTCAGCAAACCGGGCGTAGCCACGAGCGAGGAGCTGGCTGAAGTACTGCAGCCAGGGCCACGGGTCGTTGGCGTGGTCGTTCCAGTCGTGAGTTGAGTCGAGCAACGCCTGGTAGTAGTTGTCGGCAGATTCGGCGATGAGCTGTTCGAGCGACACGTAGCGGCCGATCCCATAGCCGGCATCAGCGAGGAGGGCGTTCGTCAGCGCGCGCGCCACACGACCATTGCCGTCGCCGAACGGGTGGATGATGAGCAGATCGAGGACGAACAGGCCGACGAGGAGCACCGGGTGGTGTTGGTTTGCCTTGACGGCATCGGCGTAGCGGTCGATGAGGTCAGCGGTGTAGTACTCGGTGCGAGCGGCAGGAACAGGCTTGAATCGGACAGTCTGGACTCCGTCCGGAGACCGGTCGACGACGAGGTTGTCGCTCTCCTTGAAGGTCCCACCGATGGCCTTGGTCTCCGCGAACAGCAGCCGGTGCAGGTGAAGAAGCAGGCCGACGTTCAGGGGGCGCCAGTCCTCGGCGAACAGGTAGTCGAGGGCAGCACGGTAGCCGGCGAGCTCTTGTTCGCTGCGGGTTCGCAGCTCAATGGGCTTGTTGGCGATGATGGCGGCCGCACGGCTGCGGTTCTTGACGACGACGCCTTCGAGTGCAGACGACGCGGTGATGCTCGCGACCCGCGCCCGGTTGGCGAGCTCGGTGAGTAGGTCGGGTACCTGATTGAGGTACAGGCCCTCGCTTCCTTGGCCACGGTCGATGTCGCGCAACGTCATCACCAGAGGCGCTGGCACAGCGCCGAGGACTCGATCAAGGTCGACGAATGAGTGCACCAGAAGCCCTCACAGACGGTCTAAACTAGATAATGCGACGGTTGATTAGGTAGTTTAAACCCTGTATTAGGCAATGTGCTGGTTCCCGCGCCGGCGGGCCAACCATTGTCTGCCTCGGCATGCTCCGTTGCTGACCGCGCTGGTCCGGGACCCGGCCATGCGGGGTGACGATGCCACACCGCGGCCATCACCGAGTCGAAGAGCGGTGAGCGGTGAGCGGCGGCGCTGCTCCTCTTGGTCCTCTTCCTGTTCGTCCTCGTCATCGTGTTCGTGATCATCATCGTCTGATCCTGGGGGTCGCCTCGGCATGGCTACGGTTCAGCTCCTCCCGTCCGCACATCAGCGATCAGTTCGGGTTGCGCGCGGCCGTCGTCGCGGCAGTGGGGGTGAGGCCGTTGTCGGCGAGCCAGGCGCGGGCCCGTCCGCGACGTCGTTCGGCGGAGAAGGCGTACCAGCGGTCTTCGAGGTCGGGCCAGTTGGTCAGCTCGCGTCTGAATCGGCGAAAGGCCCCACGGCCTTCCAGGGTTTGGGCGATCCGGTCGGCGAGGTCGGGCTCGGCGATGGCGGCGGTGAAGCGCTCCATGTCGCGGTATCCGTCGCGCGAGCCTTCGCTGATGACCGGTAGCCACCGGTCCTCATCGTCCAGGTCCTCGTCCTCGTCATCGGGGCCGTCGTCGAAGATCATCTGTGGCCAGACCTCGCCTGTGTGCAGGTCGAGGTAGCCGCCACCGGTGACCGGGTCGCCCTCAAGGACGTCGACGAGCTGGTCGAGATCGACCGGCAACGCCCGCAACAAAGGCGAGGGGCCGAGACCCAGGCCGGCGGTCAACGCCGCGGCTAGCTCCTCGTCGCCCACCCAGGCCCGGTCCCGCAGCTCGGCAACACACCGGACAGCGAACTCCGACGCCCCGTCGACGTGCTGAGCCAGCGCGGCGAGCAACCCGTCCCCGAGCAGCTGGATCCCATGACTCGGCCAGGGCCCGGACCGGAGAAGAGACACCATCGCCGGCCCGTCCGCGGAGAACACCGCGCCACGGAACCGTCGCAGCTGGTCGCGCTGGGACATGTCCACGGTCAAGCCCGCTGGCTCAGGCGACCTTGTTGCCGTACCGCTGTCGGGCAGCCTCGCCGCTGGTGCCCACGAACGCGCCGATCACTGACCACGACATGCCTGCCGCGCGGGCCTGCTTGATCGCCTCGAGGATGTGGCGCTCGGCGTCGGAGCGCTCCTGCACCGCGCCCCGCAGCGCGGCGACCGCCCCGGGGTCCATCTCCTGGTCGGGGTCGGGGGTGTAGTTCTCAAAGCGCGCGGCCAACTCATCGGCGTGCTTGAGGATGTCATCGACGGAACGGGGCATGGTCATCACCTACAGGAACTTCTCCCGGGCGCGCATGGCGTGGACGATCACCACAGCCTCAACGCCCTCGACGTAACCGACTTCAAGGATGATCGCCGCCTGGTTCGGGCCGATCATCATGGTGAAACCATCACCCAGGTCCAGACCCGTAGAGGGTTTCGATAGGCGTGCAGGATGTCCTCCTCACCGACCCCGTGCTTCAACGCGGACGGAGCGATGATCGGATCACCCGGCACCATTCCAAGATAACTTGTCGCACCGAGTTCGCGCCACCATACGGCCAAGCCGGCACCACCCCTGGCAGATCCCCATGGGCCGCGAGCCGCGAGCTATTCGCGGCAGATGCGGGCATGCCATATCCGCCGAGTCGAAGGTCACCCTTACGTGTTTTGAGGGCAGCCCCTGCTTCATACTCAGCCCATGAGCGACGTAGCCGAGGCCACACGAGGCGAGGCCCAGAGAGCGGACTCCCGGTTGCACATGAAGCCGTCGAGCATGGTCGTCGCTCTGCTCGGTGGCCTGCTCCTGGTGGCGGTGGGGTACTTCGTTGGCGTCCGCTCGCCATGGACGGCCCACCGGCCCCACGTGGTCAGCGGCACAGCATGGCGACAGCCCGCCGACATCCCGATCGCCTTCTTCGACTCCGGGAACGGTGACGCGGTCCAGTTCCGACTCGACGATGTCGTTTGGAAGTCCGGGGACGAAACAGGCGACAACAGCCTGCCTCCGTGCCTAAGGGAACAGAACGAGCGCGTGGCAGTGGAGGTGGGTCTCATCGAGGTGTCGAGGCCCTACGGGGACGGTTCCTACTTCCGGGTCGTCTCTGTCACTTGCCCGAGCCGATAGGCGGAGCCTCCTGCACTGATCTCGGCAGATCCGCGCACGAAGGTGCCCGGAGTTCGTTTGGCTGGGAGGGGGCTTGGCGCCGGCTTGAATCAGCTGCAGGGACATCGGTCGGCCGTGCTTTCCCCCACTCATCCCCCACAGAGGACGATCCGACTCTCAGTAACCCTGGGGTGAAGGACTAAATAGTGGCCCTGACCTGCGGAAACGTGAGTGGAGCCAAGGGGACTCGAACCCCTAACCCCCTGCTTGCAACGCAGGTGCGCTACCAATTGCGCCAAGGCCCCCGGTGGAGCGGGGTGCAGCGGTGGAGCGAGCG
>JAGQUE010000273.1 GCA_020438665.1 Nocardioidaceae bacterium
GCCGAGCCGGCCGAGGTCGGCCTCGAGTCGCTGGCCGCCTTGGCGAGCGACGCCAAGCCCGACGACCCGCACGCCGTCTATCGACGCCTCACCGACTATCTCCTCGGCTATGACCTCGACCCGGCCGGGGTCAAGTCGCTCACCGCCGACCACCGATCGCTCTCCGGGATGGCGCCCGACGACCCGGCGCTGCTGGCCGAGGAGGACGCGTTCGTCGACCTGTTCGCCGAGATCGGCGCCCTCTACCGTCCCCGCACCGAGGGTGAGGTGGGTCCGGTCGAGGCCGACCCGGCCGGCAACACCCAGGAATACCTCCTCGACTTCCTCCAATGGCTCGACGTCGAGCGCGCCGGCCTCCCCGAGCGCTACCGCCAGCGCCTGCGCGGCGCCCTGGAGAGGTACGGCGTCCACGGACTCGAGCACACCGACGACCTCGAGACCGCGGTGCTGTGGATGTTCCGGTCCTTCACCAGGGTGCCGGTCGTCGCCCCGTTCGTCATGACGCTGCTCCAACGGCGGCTCGGTGCGCTGACCCCACTCCGGCAGCACGCCGACGCGGGGATGCGGGCGCGGTTGCAAGGGCTGGCCGCTGCCACGCAGGGACGCCAGCAGCAGGTGGCCGACCTGGCCCGCGACGTGGAGTTCCAGTTCTTCGACGAGCCCGTCATGGCGGCGTCCCTGGCCGACGTCCGCAACGAGATGGCCGAGCACCTCGAGGCCCTCCGTGCCGACCCCCACCGGCCCGACAAGGCCGACCGGGTCAACCGGCTCGTGTGGTGCCCCCAGCCGCTGCGGGGGATGATGCTGCGCGCCTGGCTCGAGGGCGAGGGCGCGCCCGAGGTGGAGGCGTTCCAGGCGGCGATCCTCGAGGCCTATGCCCGACGGTTCTATCGCGTCCGCGACCTCCACGGCCTCGACCACGAGACCGTGGCCGGTCAGCTGCTCACCTTCGCCAACTATGAGCACGAGGACCTCGCCGTCCACCTGGTCGTCAGCTATGTGCCGCTGACCGACCTGCCGGCGTTCTCCCGGGCCGTCGCCCGTCACCTCGAGAGCGTGCCCGAGGGCCGCGATGTCGTCGTCGACGCCGTCACCTGGTGCCACGAAGTGTGTCCGGCGATCGACGAGATGAGCGAGCGCGTCCAGGCGCTGCTCCTGGAGTGCGACTTCGGGCGGCGCCTGCACCGGCTCGACCTCACCATCACCAGCCTCGTCGGCGAGCGCCCCGAGCGCGAGCGCACCCAGCACCTCACCTTCCGCGAGGGCGAGGACCGGCAGCTCACCGAGGAGCTGCTGCACCGCAACCTCCACCCGATGCTCGGCAAGCGGCTGGAGCTGTGGCGGCTCTCCAACTTCAACCTCCAGCGGCTCCGGTCGCCCGAGGACGTCTATCTCTTCCACGGCGTCGCCAAGGACAACCCCAAGGACTCGCGGCTCTTCGCGCTGGCCGAGGTCCGCGACCTGGTGCGCGTGACCGACCCCGACACCGGCAAGACCAGCTATCCCGCCCTGGGCCGGCTCGGCCTGGAGTCGCTCGCGGCGATGCGTGCCGCGTTGGCGCGGTTCCAGCCGCGCGAGCGCCCGGTCTCCAACCGGCTGGTGCTCTCCGTGCGGCCCACCTGGGACATCCCGCCCGAGGACTGGCACGACCTCGCCCGCTCCTATGAGTCCCTCGCCCGCGGCGCGGGGCTGGAGAAGCTCGTTCTCCACGTCCAGATCCCCGACCCCGCCGGCGGCCCCGGGCTGCTCGACAAGGTCGTCTATCTCGAAGGCATCGGCAAGGGGCTGCTGACCATCCGCCTCGGTGACCCCGGGCCCAACCCGGTGCGGCCGCGGACGGCGTACGCCCAGAAGGTGCTGACCTCCGAGCGGTTCGGGGTTCCCTACCCCTATGAGATCGTGCGACTGCTCACCACCGGTGGTGCCGACACGTCCTCGGCGTTCCCGCCGGGCGACTTCGTCGAGCTCGACCTCGACGAGTCCGGTGAGCGGCTCGTGCCCGTCGACCGCGAGCCCGGGCAGAACTCCGCCCACATCGTGGTGGGACTGCTGACCAACTACACGCCGACCGTCCCCGAAGGCATGACGCGGGTCGCACTCCTGTCCGACCCGACCCAGGGTCTCGGCAACCTCGCCGAGCCCGAGTGCCGCGTCATCAACGCGGCCCTCGAGCTGGCGGCCGAGCGGCGGCTGCCCGTCGAGTGGTACGCCGTCTCGTCGGGTGCCCTGATCGCGCTGGACTCCGGCACCGAGAACATGGACTGGATCGCGCTCACGCTGCGCCGGATCATCGAGTTCACCCAGGCCGGCGGCGAGATCAACATCATCGTCACCGGGATCAACGTCGGCGGTCAGCCCTACTGGAACGCCGAGGCGACGATGCTCCTGCACACCAAGGGCATCCTGATCATGACGCCGGCCAGCGCCATGGTCCTCACCGGCAAGCAGGCGCTGGACTTCTCCGGTGCCGTGTCGGCCGACGACAACTTCGGGATCGGCGGCTATGACCGGGTCATGGGGCCCAACGGCCAGGGGCAGTACTGGGCGCCCAGCTTTGCCGACGCGTGTGCGCTGCTCCTCCAGCACTACGACTTCGCCTATGTCGTGCCCGGCGAGCGCTTCCCGCGGCGGCGGCCGACACGCGACCCGGTGGAGCGTGACGTCCGCACCTCGCCGCACGAGAAGGTGCCCGGGTCGCCGTTCACGACCGTCGGGGAGATCTTCGGCGCCGACACCAACCCCGAGCGCAAGCTGCCGTTCGACATGCGCTCGGTGATGCGCGCCGTGGCCGACGGCGACTGCGAGCCGCTGGAGCGGTGGAAGCACTGGGCCGACAGCGACACCTCGATCGTGTGGGACGCGACGGTCGGCGGCATCCCGGTCTGCATGCTCGGACTGGAGTCCCGCACCGTGCCGCGCCGCGGCTTCGTCCCGTCCTATGGCCCGCCGGCGTGGACCTCGGGGACGCTGTTCCCGCAGTCGTCGCGCAAGACGGCGCGCGCCATCAACGCCTGTAGCGGCAACCGGCCGCTCGTCGTACTCGCCAACCTGTCGGGCTTCGACGGCTCGCCGGAGTCGATGCGCAACTGGCAGCTCGAGTACGGCGCCGAGATCGGCCGGGCCGTCACCAACTTCGACGGGCCGATCGTGTTCGTCGTGGTGTCGCGCTATCACGGTGGCGCGTTCGTGGTGTTCTCCAAGGCGCTGACCGATGCGATGGAGATCGCGGCCGTCGAGGGCTCGTTCGCGTCGGTGATCGGCGGTGCCCCCGCGGCGGCGACGGTCTTCGCGCGCGAGACCAAGGTCCGCACCGAGGCCGACCCGCGCGTCGTCGCCGCCCGCGAGGAGGCCGCCAGCGCCACCGGCAAGCAGGGCGCCCGCGCCCGCGCCCGGGTCGCCGAGATCACCGCCGAGGTGCGCTCGGAGAAGCTCGGTGAGGTCGCCGACGAGTTCGACGCCATCCACACCATCGACCGGGCCCTCCAGGTCGGCTCCGTGGACACGATCATCCCCGCCGCCACCCTCCGCCCCTATGTCGTCGACGCCCTCGAACGCGGGATGGCCCGCTTCCGCTGACCCCGGCTCGGCTCCATCCGCCGAAGTGCCCCGAGTTGCCCGCCGAAGTGCCCCGCGTTGCCCGGCGAAGTGCCCCGCGTTGCCCGCCGAAGTGCCCCGCGCAATATGGGCACCTCGGCGGTCCGGTTCGGGCACCTCGGGGGGCAACTCCGGGCACCTCGGCGGTCCGGTCCGGGCACCTCGGGGGGCAACACCGGGCACTTCGGCGCGGGTGGAGGTCAGACGGGGTGGTCGAGCCAGGAGTGGACCGGGGTGGCGGCGGTGAGGTCGTCGCCACCGGGGAGCAAGGTCGGCGGGGGAGTCTCGGTGAGGGCCGCGAGCGTGAGGAGGAACGACGCGTCGCGACGCCACCAGCCGGGGAAGACCTGACCGTCGACGTGGCGCACGGACAGCCGTCGCCACCCGTCGCCGTCGGCGTCGTCCCCGACCGTCACCTCGACCGTGCGTGTGTCGGCCCGCAGCCCCACCCGCAGCACCTTGAGAGCCGCCTCCTTGGCCGACCAGATCAGGTTGGCGGCCTCGTCCCAGGCCTCCCCGCGGCCGCGGCCGGCGACGTACTCCTGCTCGGCGGGGGTCAGGAAGTCGCTGACGAACCCGTGCGACCGAGGCTCGACGATCTCCAGGTCGATGCCGAGGGTGCCGGCCGCCATCGCGCCCTCGCTGCCGATCAGCGCGACCGCCCAGCCCGCTCGGTCCGACAGCGAGATGTCGAGCGCGGCGCGCTCCCCGTCGACCTGGACGTACGGCGCCCCGGTCAGCCGGTTGAGGATCTCGATGCGGGCCATGGTCTCGACATCGGTGGACATCCCGAGCGCGGCGCAGACCGACCGCTTGCCGGTGTGGCGGCGCAACAGGAACTCGGTGCGACGCTTGGTGAAGCGGATCGTGTCGAGATGGCCGCGCTCCCGCTCCGAGAGCCAGCCGGTGCCCTCCGCCACCGACTGCTCCCCGCACGAGAGCCATCGCATCGTGGTCACCAGCGGTTGCGGGCCTCCTCGGCCCATCCGGTCAGCCCGTCGAGATCCACCCGATCTCCCGCGTCGTCGAGCGCCCAGCCCGTGAGGGTGCCGAAGCACTGGTGGGTCTCGTTGGCGACGATCCCGAGCCGGGTGCGGGCGGCGCGCTCGTGCTCGACGGTCAGCGTGACGTCGATCCGCTCGCCGCGGATCCGCCATGGCGCGGTCCAGTCGGTGCGGTCGTAGTCCCACCGCAGCTCCTCGCCGATCTTGTGGAGCCGTCCGTCGACGAACAGTCCGTTCTCGGTCATGCCGGTGCCGTCGGTCCACTTCCCGCCGAGGGTGACCGCACGTCCCGGACCCGCGGCGGCGCCCCAGTTCCACGTCACCGCATAGGGCCATTTGCCACGCCCGTGGTCGAGAACGGCGAAGGACGTCGCCGCCTCGACGTCATACGACGTGCCGTCGACGACCAACCGTCCGGAGACCGGGCGCCCGACGTCCTTGACGGTGTACTGGAACCGCCGCGACGACCACGGCACGACCACGCACAGCGCGTCGCGGCCCGCCGCCTCGACACCAAGGTCGATCTCGACCCCCGGCGCACTGGCGCGCAGCAGCGTCGCGTCGGGGGAGTGGTCGACGTCGATCCGCAGCCTGGCCCCCTCGCCGTGGGCCCGGCCGTGCCCGACGCGCGGGGGTAGCACGACGCCGCGGGCCAACGGCACGACGGCATCGGCGACCCACTCGCGTCCGGACGCCCGGTCCAGCACATAGACACCGTGCACCCCGGCATAGTCCAGCGACGACACGGTGAGTCCGAGGATGTGCGACGGAGTGACGATGCCCCAATACTCCCATCGCTTGCGTCGGCCCCACCCGCCGATGGCGCTGTCGTGCTGCGGCCGACGTGACCAGCCGACGGCGCCGTCGGCGAGCCGGCCGCCCGAACTGAGCGCGACCGGCTGCGTGATCTCGGGCTCGTGCGTCACAGTCCGGACTCTAGTGTCCGCCGGGCGGCATGATGGAGGCCATGCGCAACTGGCTGGCCGTGGCGGTCCTCGTCGTGTCAGGTCTCGTGGGCCCGAGTGGGTCGGCGACGGCCGCGGACGTCGTCCCTCCTCCGACGGGGACCGACGTCGACTACCAGCTGGGTGGCAACGCCCCGGTCCCGCACAACGTGGGGATCGTGGTCCGTGACCGCACCGCGGCACCGCTCGCGGGGGTCTACTCGATCTGCTATGTCAACGGTTTCCAGACCCAGCCCACCGAGAAGAGGTTCTGGCGCAAGCGCGACAACCTGCTGCTGCACAAGCACGGCCGGATCGTCGAGGACAGCGCGTGGGGCGAGTGGCTGCTCGACATCGGCAGCGCCAGGAAGCGCGCGCGGCTCGCCACGATCATGGAGCGTTGGGTCCGCGGTTGCGCGGACGACGGCTATCAGGCCGTCGAGTTCGACAACCTCGACTCGTTCACGCGCAGCAAGGGGATGCTGAAGCGGGCGGACGCCAACCGCTATGCCGCGCTCCTGGTCGCAGCGGCGCACGACGCGGGCCTGGCCGCCGGCCAGAAGAACCGCGCACCATGGGACGGCACGACGGTCGGCTATGACTTCGCCATCGCCGAGGAGTGTGGTCAGTGGCACGAGTGCGGCGCCTATGTCGACCACTTCCGCGACGAGGTCATCGTCGTCGAGTACCGCCGCAAGGTCTTCAACCGCACCTGCGCCCGCTGGGGTGACCGTCTCGCGGTCGTGCTCCGCAACCGCAACCTGACCCCGGACGGCGTCCACGCCTACTGCTGAGACCGCCCGGTAGCCTCGGGGCGTGGCCGCCAAGATCCGCGCGAACTCGATCCTGCCCGCCCGCCGCGAACCCCTGACGCTCCACACGGCCGACGGGCTGGAGCTCATCGGCGAGCTGGCGGTACCGCTCGACCGCACGCCCGTGGCCACGCTCGTGTGTCTCCATCCGCTGCCGACCCACGGCGGGATGATGGACAGCCACGTGTTCCGCAAGGCGGCGTTCCGGCTGCCGGCGCTGGCCGACCTGGCGGTGCTGCGCTTCAACACGCGCGGCACGTGGAGCGTGCAGGGCCGCAGCCAGGGCACGTTCGACCACGCGGTGGGGGAGCAGTACGACGTCGCGTCGGCCATCGAGTACGCCGAGTTCCACGACCTTCCCGAGGTCTGGCTCGTCGGCTGGTCGTTCGGGACCGACCTGGCGCTCATGCACGGCCTGGACCCCCATGTGACCGGGGCGATCCTGCTGTCCCCGCCACTGCGCTTCTCCGACCCCGAGCACCTGGCCGAGTGGGCCGATTCGGGCAAACCGGTGCTGGCGCTCGTCCCCGAGCACGACGACTACCTGCGCCCCGCCGAGGCGCGCGAGCGCTTCGCCGCCGTACCCCAGGCCGACGTGGTGGCCATGCCCGATGCCAAGCACCTGTGGGTCGGTGACGCGGAGCGCGTCCTCGACGAGATCGTCCAGCGGGTCAACCCCGCGGTGGCCACGCCGCTGCCGCGCACCTGGGACGGCCCGATGGAGACCGCGGACACCTCTGCCTACAACGCGCACAACCTGGCCGCCTATCAGGACGTCCCCGTCCCGGAGCCGCTGCGCGGCGACGCCTGACCCACGCCGGTCGGGCAGGGGTTGACGGTCTCGCACGCCCTGGAATACTCTGACTGGAGTATTCCAGGAGGGAATGTTCATGGCCGAGCGATCGCCGGGCAACCTGTTGACGCTGGCGGTGCTGTCGTGTCTCGCCGAGCGGCCGATGCATCCCTACGAGATCTCTCAGACCCTGCGCCAGCGCGGCAAGGACCACAGCATCAAGCTCAACTACGGCGCCCTCTATGGCGTCGTCGACAAGCTGGCGGCCGCCGGCCTGATCGAGGCCGTGGAGACCGTGCGGCAGGGGCGGCGCCCGGAGCGCACCGTCTATGCGATCACCGACGCCGGCCTCGCCAAGCATGACGGCTGGCTGGCCGAGCTGCTTCGCACGCCGAAGCGCGAGTTTGCCGCCTTCGAGGCCGGGCTCGCCCTGGCTGGGGGCCTGGCTCCCGATCAGGTGGCTTCGCTCCTCGACGAGCGCGTCGTACGACTGCGCGTCGAGCTGGCCTCGGTCGAGGAGTCCGAGCGCATCGCCCAGGAGATGGGCGTCCCGGAGGTGTTCGTCGTCGAGGCGGCCTATCGGCTGGCGCTCCTGCGCGCCGAGCTGACGTTCACCTCCGAGCTTCGCGACAAGATCCGCGACGGCACCCTCGGTGGGCTCGCCGGTTGGCGCCGCCTCCACGAGCTGCTGGACGGCGGGATGTCGATGGAGGAGATCTTCCGCGACCCGACCAAGCACCTGGGTGAGGACGGCCGTGTCTTCCTGCCTCAGGGGCAGTCTTCGGGCTAGCGGAACTGCAAGAACCCCCGGCAGGTGCGGCAACACCGGCCGGGGGCCTGTCCAAGAGCCGATCTCACGACCCGCTCCAGGCGCACTGGCAGTCTAGGAGATCGGCTCCTTCACCGAAGGAGCAGCTATGCCAGCACCAGCCTTGCAGGCCGTCGGCCTGCGCAAGTCCTATCCCGGTGCCTCCCGCACCGAGCCCGTCCAAGCGCTCGACGACCTCAGCTTCGAGGCCTACCGCGGCTCGGTGCTCGGAATGCTCGGTCCCAACGGGGCCGGCAAGTCCACCACGGTCAAGATCCTCGCCACGTTGTCGCGCGCCGATGGCGGGACCGCCGTCGTCGAGGGGATCGACGTGGCGCGCGACCCGGGCGCCGTACGCCGGCGCATCGGCCTGGTCTCCCAGCGACCCTCCAGCGACCCCATGGCCACCGGCCGGGAGAACCTCGTCCTCGCGGGCCGCCTGCATGGACTCAACCGCGTCGACGCCGGCGACCGGGCGACCCGGCTGCTGGCGCGGTTCGACCTGTCAGCCGCCGCCGACCGGCTCGTCCGGACCTGGTCGGGCGGCATGAGCCGCAAGCTCGACGTGGCGATCGGCCTGGTCAACCGGCCGGCGCTGCTGTTCCTCGACGAGCCGACCACCGGCCTTGACCCCGAGGCCCGGGCCGACCTGTGGGCCGAGATCGCCCGACTGACCCGGGAGGACGAGACGACGGTGCTGCTGACCACCCACTACCTCGACGAGGCCGACCGCCTCGCCGACGTTGTCGCGATCGTCGACCGTGGCCGGGTCCGGGTCGAGGGCAGCCCCGACGCGCTCAAGGCGGAGCTGCGTGGTGACACCATCACCATCGGGTTGGCGACGGCGCCGGACCCGGCCGGGGCGGTGGCGCGGGTCGGATCGGTCACCGGAGTGTTCGACGTGAGCCTCGACGACGGAACGCTGCGGGCCCGCGCCGAGGCCGGGGCCCGCGCCGTACCGCTGATCCTCGCAGCACTCGACGAGAGCGGTGCCGAGGTCAGCAGCGCGACCGTGGCGCGTCCGACGCTCGACGACGTCTATCTGCGCCACGTCGGCCGGTCGTTCGAGGCGGTGGCGTGATGACGACGATGGTCAGCCACTCGGCCCTGCTCACCCGGCGCTCGGTCGTCGCTCTGGTGAGGCAGCCCATCTTCCTGGTCGTCACGCTGATCCAGCCCATGGTGTGGCTGCTGCTGTTCGGCCAGCTGTTCACGTCGGTGGTCGAGATCCCAGGGTTCGACGGGGGAGGCAGCTTCCTGGAATACCTCACACCCGGCGTCGTCGTGATGACCGCCCTGTTCTCCGCGGCGTGGGCCGGCACCGTCTATATCGACGACATGGAGCGCGGGGTCATGGACCGGCTGCTCGCATCGCCGGTCTCGCGGGCCGCGATGATGAACGGCACCCTCGCCTACCAGTCGCTGACCTCGGTCGTGCAGACAGCAGTCGTCCTCGGGGTGGCCTTCGTCGCGGGTGCCCGCTTCGCCTGGGTCGGCGT
This sequence comes from Nocardioidaceae bacterium, assembly GCA_020438665.1. The sequence continues at coordinate 9,455 of JAGQUE010000273.1, forward strand.
GATCGGAACGGCCGTGGCGGGCATCCTCGTGACCGTCGTGTTCGCGGCGCTGTCCAACGCCGTGGCCCTGCTGGTCCGCCAGCAGGCGGCGTTGATCGGGATCAGTCAGTTCACCGCCCTGCCGTTGACGTTCCTGTCGTCGGCTGTGATGGACCCGTCGTTGGCTCCTCGGTGGATCCAGGTGGCCGCGGCCGTCAACCCGGTCGACTGGGCGGTCGTCGTGTCGCGGGAGACGCTGCTCGGTACGCCGGACTGGGCCGCGGTCTGGCCGCGGTTGGCCGCACTCCTCGCCCTCGCCGTCGTGATGGCGGGGCTGGCCACTCGCGCCTTCCGCACCTACCAGCGGTCCGCCTGACGACAGTCCTCCTCAACCACCGTCGGCGCCGGCGGCCTTGCGGGCGCGGTAGGCCGCCACGGCGGTGCGGTTGCCACACGCCGTACTGCAGAACCGGCGGGAGCGGTTGCGGGAGAGGTCGACGACGATGCCCTCGCAGCCGTCAGCCTCACACAGCGAGAGCCTGGACAGCTCGTCGGCGCGGATCAGGTCGATCATCGCCATGGCCGTCTCGACGGTGATGCGGGTGGCGAGGGGAGCGTCGGGGGAGACCACGTGGAGGTGCCAGTCCCAGTCGTCGTGACGGACCAGCTGGGGCATCGCCTTGGTCTGGCCCAGGATCTGGTTGACCAGCACGACGGCCTCGTTACGGTCGGCGGTGAGCAGCGCGCGGAGCCGAGTGCGGCTCGCTCGCACCTGGGCGAGCTCCTTGTCGTCGCGATCGTGCCGCCCGGTGTAGCCCAGCTCGTGGAAGAAGTCGTCGAGCTCGTCCACCGTCGTCATGGTCTCGGGTTGCTGCGCGGAGTTGACCAGGATGGCGGCGGCGGTGAGGGCGTTCTGGGTGTCATGAGCGAACGTCACTTTGACAGATTACTGCATGGCCACGTACTGTCATGCGTCATGTCCACGATGACTCGTGACATGGCACCACGCGGGAGCGCTGGTCTCGGGCGTTCCCCCGTGGTCTCGGGGTTGCTGCTGGCCGTCATCTCGGCCGCATCCTTCGGTCTCTCCGGGAGTCTGGTCAAGGGCCTGCTCGCGACCGGCTGGACGCCTGGGGCAGCGGTCCTCGTCCGTGTCGCGATCGCGGCGCTGGTGCTCGCGGTCCCGGCGGCGCTGAGCCTGCGCGGCCGGTGGGGGCTGCTGCGCCGCAACGTCGGTGTCATCGTCCTCTTCGGGTTGCTCGGGGTCGCCGGCACTCAGTTCTTCTATTTCCAGGCGGTCGCCCGGATGCAGGTCGGGGTGGCACTGCTGATCGAGTACACCGCGCCGGTCGCCGTCGTGCTCTGGGTCTGGTTGCGCCACGGGCAGCGTCCGGGACGCCTCACCCTGGTCGGGGGGCTGGTCGCGGCGGCCGGACTGGTCCTGGTGCTCGACCTGGTCGGCGGCGTCAGCGTGAGCCTGACAGGGGCACTGTGGGCCCTGGCGGCGATGATCGGCGCGGCCAGCTATTTCGTCATCGGCGCCCAGGAGCACACCGGGTTGCCGCCCCTGGTGCTCGCCGCGGCCGGGCTCGTCGTGGGTGCCGCCGTCCTCGGCCTGCTCGGACTCGTCGGGCTCATCCCGATGCACCTGGCGACGGCCCCGGTTGCCTACGCCGGGGGGACGGTCGCCTGGTGGCTGCCGGTCCTCGGGCTCGGCGTGGTCACGGCGGCACTCTCCTATGCGACCGGCGTCGCCGCGAGCCGGCGGCTGGGCTCGCGGCTGGCGTCCTTTGTCGCGCTGTTCGAGGTCGTCGCCGCGGTCCTGTTCGCCTGGCTGCTCCTCGGCGAGCTGCCGCGTGCCGTCCAGCTGCTCGGCGGCTTGCTGATCCTGGCCGCCGTCGTCGTGGTCAAGCTCGGCGAGAACGCGCGGGCCTCGTGACTAGCGCTGCTCCTGACGCGGCAGCACGACCTCGTTGATGATCAGCAGGATCGACGCTGCGGTCGGGATCGCCAGGAGCGCCCCGATGACGCCGAGCAGGCTGGCGCCGACGAGCGCGGCGATCACGGTCACGACGCCGGGGATGTCGACCGAGCGCGACATGACACGGGGATAGATCACGTAGTTCTCGAGCTGCTGGTAGACGATGTAGAAGATCACCAGTGCGATGCCGACCTTCCAGTCGGTCGCGAACCCGATCGCGCAGACCACCACGGCGCCGAGCGTGGCGCCGATCATCGGGATGACGTCGAGGAGCGCCACCACCAGCGCCAGGGCCACGGCATAGTCACCGAGCCCGACGATGAACAAGAAGATCAGTGTCGAGGTGCCGGCAGCGCTGGCGACCACGAAGGCGCCGGACACATAGCCGCCGATGTTGCGCAGCACCCGGTCACCCAGCAGCGAGACGCGGGTACGGCGGGAGGCCGGGGCGAGGCGATAGAGCCCCTGCTTGGTCCGCGGCAGCGAGGCCAGGAAGTAGAGCGTCATCACGGTCACGACGAACGCATTGCCGAAGAAGCCCAGCACGGCCTTGCCGATACCGAGTACGCCGCCGAAGAGGTTCTTGATCAGGTCGCCGTTGACCAGGAAGCTCTTGATCCGGTCGAGGACGTCGTACTTGTCGTCGAGGCTCTGGACCGTGGCGTTGTGCTGGAGGTTGTCGATCCAGACAGGGGCGTTGTCGGTGATGGCGGTGATCTGGTCGGTGACGATGGGGGCGATGGACCAGATGAAGACGATGACCGCGGCCACGACGCCCACGATGACGATGAGCACGGCCCACGGGCGCTTGAGTCCGCGGCGCATCAGCTTCTCGACCATCGGGTTGAGCCCGACGGCCAGGAACAGCGACACCACGATGAGCAGCAGCACCGATCCGATCTGCTCGATCCGCTGGACCAGCCACCAGGCGAGCAGCGCACCGAAGCCGACCTTGAGGCCCCAGAGGAAGGGGGACCGGATGTTGAACGGCTGCCCCGGCGTGCCGAGATCGTCGGCGTCGGAGTCGTGGAGGTAGTCGCTCCGCGGCGCTCCCTCGACGGCCATGGCGACCGTCGCGGGTCCCGACGTGTCGGAGGCGGCCGACGCCACGTCCGCTTCGGCATCAGACCGGCCGCTGTGCGACCGGTCGTCGTCGGGGCCGGTGGTCCCGGGCCCGTCGGGCTCGGTCACTCAGGCTGCTCGCTGAAGCCGGCCACCACATCACGCAGCGACGACAGCTGGGCGGAGATCGCGTCGCGGCGCCGCGTGAGCTGCTCGACCTCGCTACGCATGTCGGTGAGCTTCTTGGCGGCCTCGGCCTCGCTCGACTCACGGATCGCCTCGGCCTGGTTCTGCGCCGCGGTGACGATCTGCTCGGCCTCGCGCCGCGCCCGGGCCACCATGCTCTCGGACTCGGCCTGGGCGGTCTGCCGCTGCTGGGTCACCTGTTGGGTGATCTCGCGGGCGCGGGTCTCGGCGGAGGCGGCGCGCTGCTCGGCCTCTTCGACCAGGCGCTTGGTCTCGGACATCGCCGCCGTGTGGTGGTCGGTGGCCTCCCGGGCCAGCCGCTCCTTCTCCACCGCCAGCATCCGGCGAGCCTCCTGGACCTCACGGTCGGCCCCGGCGCGCAGCTGCTCGGCCTCGCGCTTGGCGTTGGTGCGCAGCTCGCTGGCCTCCTGCTCGGCGGCCAGCTTGAGCTGGTGGGACTCGCTCTGGGCAGCCGCACGCAGGTCGTCGGCCTCCGCGGCGGCGTGCTTGCGCTCCTGCTCGGCCTCGGCGAGGAGTCGGACCCGCTGCTCCTCGATCTGCTTGAGCTGGACGGTGCGGATGTCGTCGGCCTCGCGGACGGCATCGGCGCGGATCGCCTTGGCCTCGCGGGCGGCCTGCTCGCGGACCTCGTCGGCCTCGCGCTTGGCCGCCGTGCGGATGTCGGCGGCCTCCTCCTCGGCCAGGCGGAGCATCGCGCTCGCGCGGCCGCCGAGACCGGCATAGGAGGGCGTCTTGTTCTCGGCAAGCTCGGCGCGCAGTCCCTCGAGCTCGATCTTCAGGGCGGAGATGGTGCGCTCGTGCTCGGTCACGGTGGCGGCCAGGCCGGCCCGGTCGGTGGCCAGCTGGCGGATCCGGGCATCCACGGTGTCCTTGTCATAGCCGCCGCGGCGCACCATCGGCAGACCGGCCAGCGCGGACGCGGGGTTGAACGACGGCACGCTGCTCGCTGCCGGCGCGGCTGCCGCCACCGGACCGGGCGCCGGAGCGGGGTGGCTGGGCTCGGCGGCGGCCGGAGCGGGGTGGCTGGGCCCGGCAGCGGCCGGCGTCGCGGCGGCCGGAGTCGCCACGGCCGGGGCGGGGGTTCCCGCAGCCTCGCTCGGGGTCTTGGTCTCGACGGCCTCGTTGTCGGCGTCTTCGAAGATGGACAGACCCTCGTCGGTCATGCGGGAGCTCCTGTTCCGTGCCTGTGCGCGTGTGGACTTGACGGCCGGCGGACCGAGCGCGGCCGAGCCCCATGGGGTGTGGGGTCCAGTGTGTCGGATGTTGTGATCACACGACAGTGGTGGTCCACCGTTGGATGAGAATCATGACCGACCCTACGCCGCCTCGGGCACCCGGGGTCGAGCGGTCGAGCCACGCCCTCGCCGAGTCGTCTCATCGCGTGACGACTCGACGCCGGAGTCAGACGCCGCGGAAGCGGTTGATCTCCTCGAGGTGCTTGTCGCGCATCTCGTGGTTGCGCACCCCGAGGCCCTCCTCGGGTGCGAGGCACAGGACGCCGACCTTGCCCTGGTGGGCGTT
>JAGQUE010000021.1 GCA_020438665.1 Nocardioidaceae bacterium
CTAATCGGGCCGGTAGGGTCGGTGCTCGTGGTGTTTGTGCGGAAGGTCCCGACCGCTTCGGGGGCCACGGCGGTGCAGATCGCTGAGCGTGTCGGGGACCGCGACAACGTGATTGAGCACGTGGGATCGGCACGCACGCCGGCTGAGCTGGTCGCCCTGCTCGAGGTCGCGCGGGCACGGATGCATCCCGGGCAGGGCGAGCTGGAGCTGACCATGCCCGCGGGCCCGGTCAGGCAGGGGGTGATCACCGGCAAGCGGTGCGCGCTGCTGTGGCAGGTGCTCACGAGCGGGTTTCGCGAGCTGGGGTTTCACGCTGTGGGTGATGACGCGTTCGAGCAGATGGTGCTGGCCAGGATCGTCGAGCCGACCTCGAAGGCGGACTCGGTGCGGGTCTTGGAGGAGATCGGTGTCGAGCATGCCTCGCTGCGCACGATGTTCCGGTCGTTGAAACGCTGCCAGGACCGCGGGTACCGCGACACCCTCGCAGCTGCGTGCTACGAACACGCCTCCACCGCAGGGGATCTGTCCTTGGTGCTCTATGACGTGACGACGTTGTACTTCGAGGCTGAGGACGAGGACGCCCTGCGCAAGGTCGGCTACTCCAAGGAACGCCGGGTCGACCCGCAGGTCCTGGTCGGGCTCCTGGTGGACCGCAACGGCTTCCCCCTGCAGGTCGGCTGCTTTGAGGGCAACAAGGCCGAGAAGGCCACCATCATCCCGATCGTCACGGCGTTCGCGGCCCGGCACAGCATCGAGGGCATGGTCGTGGTCGCCGACGCGGGGATGCTGTCCGCGGCGAACCTGCGCGAGCTCGACGAGGCCGGGTTGCGGTTCATCGTCGGCTCACGGGTGAGCAAGGCCCCGATCGACCTGGCCTCGCACTTCCGGTGGCACGGGGACGCGTTCACCGACGGTCAGGTCATCGACACCCTCACCCCGCGCCGGGGCCGCAACAAGGACAACGACCCCGCATTGCGGGCAGAGCCGGTGTGGGAGCCCGAGGAGCATGACGGGTCGTGGCGGGCGGTGTGGGCGTACTCCGCCAAGCGCGCCGCGAGGGACGCCAAGACGCTGACCCTGCAGGAGAACCGGGCCAAGGCCGTGGTCGCCGGGGAGAAGGCCGCCCGCACCCCGCGGTTCGTCAAGACCAGCAACGGTGCCCGCACCCTGGATGAGGCGTCGCTGGCCCGGGCGCGCCGGCTCGAGGGCCTGAAGGGGTACGTCACCAACATCCCCGCCGAGCTGATGCCCGCCGGTGAGGTCATCAGCTCCTACCACGACCTCTGGCAGGTCGAGGCGTCGTTCCGGATGTCCAAGAGCGACCTACGCGCCCGACCGATCTTCCACCACACCAAAGACGCGATCGAGGCCCACCTGACCATCGTCTTCGCCGCGCTGGCCATCTCCCGGCGCCTCCAAGACCAGACCGGCATGAGCATCAAGAAGATCGTGCGCGCGCTCCGCCCGATCCAGCAGATCACCATCACCATCGCCGGCCACCCCCACACCGCGGCCGACTCCCTCACTGACGCCGCCCGAGACATCCTCATCGCCACAGGCCACGAGCCCGCGACACACTAAATTGGCACGACTCGG
>JAGQUE010000274.1 GCA_020438665.1 Nocardioidaceae bacterium
GGCTAGGTATGTGAGGGTTCACCCGCCTACCTTGGTGAACCGTCAGCAGCGTCGCCCCCCGGGACCGGGAACCAACGCCTCCCCGGCGGCGTCCCATCGGTGTGAGGAGAACGGGAGCCATGCACGCTCAGACCCGAGTCGTACGCCGGGTGGCGCTGGTCGCGGTCCTGCTGCTGGCCGGCTGCGGCAGCCAGACAGGCGCGGAGGCCCCCGATCCTGGGGCGTCCCCGTCGGCCAACGCCACGGACACGCCGACCACGGCTCCGCCCATCGGCTCCACCCGGGGACCGGGCTCGTCGGGCCGAGGCACGCCGTTGGAGGACTGGGACCCGGTCGCAGTCTTCACCATCACCAACGCCGACGGCACGGTGTCGCCGGAAGCGGTCGGCATCCAGGGGCTGGCCGACGTCGAGGCCTTCGCCGCCCAGTTCACCAACCCCGCCGTCGAGCGCAGGCTGACCCGCCTGGTGACCCAGGGCGACCTGATGCCGGGCCGGTCGCTGGTCGCCGCGGTGGTGGCCATCGGCTGCTCCGCGCCGCGCGAGGTCACGGTCTCGACGCTCGACGGGCGACTGGTCATCGAGGCGGTGCCGCCCGCCCACTCTCCGCCGGAGTGTCTCGTCGCCATGACCACGGTCGCGCTGGTCGCCGTACCGACCGAGCTCGCGCCGCCCCCGGCGTCGGCGAGCTGATGGCGAGCTGACGGCGAGCCGGCAGAGCCCGACGGGCGTGCTCGCCGGGGACACCACCATCGACCGACCACCGGTTGGTGCCGTCTGATGGGATGGGGGACGGCACACGAGCACGACCGAGGAGCAGCGATGGGGCGCACCAGCAAGATCGCCAAGGCCGCGGGCCAAGGGGCCAAGCTGGCGGTCAAGTACGGCCCGCAGGCCAAGATCGTCTGGGACAAGGGCGGCAAGCAGGCGGCCTCCGCGGCCACCAAGCGCGCCAGGAGCCTCAACAACCGTCGCAAGGCCTTCGCCCACGCCGGCGGCGTCATCGACGGCTCGGTGCTCAAGATCGCCCCCCAGGGCAGCACGGTCTATGTCGTCTTCACCGGCGACCTCCCGATTGCCGCCTATCCGTCCCAGGAGCTCCCCTTCCCGATCCTGCTCCAGCACGCCGACCTCGACCGCCGGGTGCGGCCCGAGGACGGCCGCCGGTCGATCCCGCGAATCCGCCACAAGGAGTCGCGGCCCCGCCAGCTGGGCTGACCGCCAGCTGGGCTGACCGCCAGGCTGACCGCCAGGGTCGACCGTCAGGGCGCAGCGGCGCCGATAGGGTGCGGCTGTGGCGGAGCGCCCGTGGAACGTGTTCATCGAAGGTGACAACCTCGAGGTGTTGCGCACCCTCGCGCCCGCGTCGGTCGACCTGATCTATATCGACCCGCCCTACAACACCGGCAACGACTTCGCCTATCGCGACGACTTCCGCCACGGCGAGGGACAGGGCAGCCGCGCCACGCGCCACCTGGCGTGGGCGGAGATGATGAGACCGCGACTCGAGGCGGCGTACGACGTCCTGAAGCCTCGGGGTGCGATCTTCGTCAGCATCGACGACAACGAGGTGGCCCACCTGCGGCTGCTGCTCGACGAGGTGTTCGGCGAGGAGTCGTTCGTCGCGCAGGTCGTGGTCAACCTCAACCCCAAGGGGCGCCAGCTCGGCTGGGGCTTCGCGACGAGCCACGAGTATCTCCTGGTCTATGCCCGCGACCTTCCCTCGTGTGCGCTCGACGCCAGCAGCGCCGACCTGGTCGACCCTGCCGACTTCCCGCTGACCGAGCCGGGTGGCCGACGGCTGCGACACCTCCCGCTGCGCAACACCAACAAGAAGTTCAACCCGGTGACCGCGCGGACGCTGCACTACCCGCTGTGGGGCGACCCCGGCTCGGGACGCGTCGCCACGTCGCCGTTCCCGGGGTCGGTCGAGGTGATGCCGGTCTTCGGTGACGCCACCCCGGCGGTCTGGCGCTGGTCGGCGGCCAAGGTCGACCGGCAGCCCGAGGACCTCGTGTGCAAGCTGGTCCGGGGCCGGCGCGGCGAGCGGGTCGACATCTTCCAGAAGGACTGGCTCCACGCCGGGCGGCGCAAGAAGCTGCGCACCATCTGGCTGGCCGAGGAGATCGGTTCCACCGACACCGCCGTCGCCGAGCTCAAGGAGCTCGTCGGACACGTCTTCGAGTCACCCAAGCCGACCGGGCTCATCCGTCGAGTCGTCGAGACCATGCCCGCCGACGCCGTCGTGCTGGACTTCTTCGCCGGCAGCGGGACGACCGGCCACGCCGTCGCGCTCGCCAACCTCGCCGACGGCGGCTCCCGCCAGTGCGTGTCGGTCAACATCGCCGAGCCCACCCGGCCGGGCTCCAACGCCGCCAACGCCGGGCTGGCGACGGTCGCCGACATCACCCGCGCCCGGCTGCAGGCCGTGGCCGAGCGACTCGGCGGCGGCCTCGAGGAGCGCTGACCCGCTCGCCGGGAGCCCCAGGGCTGTCAGAGGCCGGCGACGCGCTCGAGGGCGGTGAGCTCGGTGTCGAGGTGGGTCAGGATGCGCTGCAGGCTCGGGACCGTACGACGACAGCCGGTGAGGCCGAAGTTCATGCGACCGTCATAGGAGGTGCAGGTGATGTTGAGCGCCATCCCGTCGATCGGGATCGAGACGGGGTAGTTGCCGACCAGCTGCGCGCCGTTGAAGAAGTGGGTCACCCGAGGACCGGGCACGTTGCTGATGATCAGGTTGTAGGGCGGTCGCGTCACCCCCGGCATCCGCAACATGCTCGGGAGGATCGCCGGCACCTGACCGATCGCGCTCATCGCCTGGATCTGGAGCGGTGTCATGGCCGACAGGGCCTGCTTGCCGTCGTGCATGGACTCGTGGACGGTGCGCAGCCGGTCGGCGGGGTCGGCCAGGTCGGTGCCGAGCTTGACCATCACCGAGCCGACGGCATTGCCGCCCTCCATCGACGCCAGCCCGGCCTGGCGGGCGTTGAGACCGATCGGGACCATCGACACCAGTGTGGTCTCGGGCAGCGCGTCGTGCTCGATCAGATAGGTGCGTATCGCGCCGCTGCACATGGCCAGCACGACGTCGTTGATCGTCGTGCCGGTCGCCTTGCCGATCGCGCGCATCCGCTCGATCGGCCAGTCCTGGGCCGCGAAGCGCCGGGACCCGGTGATCTGCTGGTTGAGGATGGTGCGCGGGGCATAGAGCGACAGCGTCGACGTCTCGTTGCGGAGGCTGCGGTTGAGGGTGCTGAGCAGTGCTCCCGGCAGTCCGGCTGCCTCCGCGGCGATCGCCATCGCCTGCTGGGCGGCCGTCGCGAGCAGCTGCTCCAAGCCGTCGCCAGGGGCCTCGGTCAGCGCCTCGGGCTTGGGGCGGGGCGTCGGTCGGGCCGACCAGGGTGCGGGTAGGTCGCGTCGCATGGGGTCGGTCGTGAGCACGCTCTGGAGCAGCCGGTTGGCGCTGACACCATCGACGAGGGAGTGGTGGAGCTTGGCATACATGGCGACGCGGCCGTCCCGCAGGCCCTCGATGATGTGCCACTCCCACAACGGCCGCTCGCGCGCCATCCGGGTCGAGTGCAGTCGCGAGACCAGCTCGAGCAGCTCGCGGACCCGTCCCGGCTTGGGCAGCGCCGAGTGGCGCACGTGGTACTCGATGTCGAACTGGTCGTCGTCCACCCAGACGTACTGGCCCGCCGTCCGCACCGACCGGAAGGGCCGCTTGCGGAACAGCGGCGCCACGTCGTCCTGGTCGCGCAGCTGCTCGAACAGTGTGCGGACATAGTCGCGACCGGCGCCCTCGGGCTTGCGATAGAGCTGGAGCCCGCCGACGTGCATCGGCATCCGCCGGTTCTCCGCAAGGAGGAAGCCGAGCGCGGTCGGGTCCAGGGGCGTCACCATGGCGGTGATCCTTGCCGGTGACCGGGCGCGTCACAAGGGCCGGGCGCTCCGGGGGCGGTGGCGAGGCGTCCGGGGCCGGGGCCGGCGTGGCAGGATCGGCTGACATGGACCCCGGCCTGATGGATCGAATGATCCATCGCGGACGCAGGTCGCTCCACGGCCGCCTCGGCCGGCTGCGCTCCAAAGGCTGGATGCTCGCCCAGAGCGCCGTGGCGGCCGGGGTGGCCTGGCTGCTCGCCACCGAGGTCCTCCACCACCAGAAGCCCTTCTTCGCGCCGGTCGCGGCGGTCGTGTGCCTCGGGACGTCCTACGGCCAGCGGCTGCGGCGCATCGCCGAGGTCACCGTCGGGGTGGCGATCGGTGTGCTCATCGCCGACGCGGTGGTCAGCGTCATCGGCACGGGTTGGTGGCAGCTCGCGCTCATCGTCGGGATCGCGATGTCGGCGGCGGTGCTGCTCGACGGCGGCCAGCTGTTCGTGTCGCAGGCGGCGGTCCAGGCGATCATCGTGACGACGCTGCTACCGGCGCCGGGCGCGGGATTCACGCGGTGGACCGATGCTCTGGTCGGCGGTGTTGTTGCGCTCGTGGCCGCGACGCTGGTGCCGGCGGCCCCGCTGCGCCGTCCCCGCGAGCAGGCCGCCAAGGTCGTCCGCAAGACCGCCGACCTGCTGCGCGCCGCCAGCCGGGTGATGGTGGACAACGAGCCCCAGCCCGCCTTCGCGCTCCTTGCCGATGCCCGCGGCACCGACGTCCTGATCCGCGAGCTGCAGTCCGCCGCCGACGAAGGCCTCTCGGTGGTGCGGTCCTCGCCGTTCCGCCTGCGCCACGGGGCGGGCGTCCGCATGGTCGCCGACCTCGTCGAGCCGCTGGACCGTGCCCTGCGTAGCACCCGCGTGCTGGTGCGGCGTACGGCGGTCGCGGCTCACCACCAGCGACCGGTCCCGCGGTCCTATGCCCTGCTCGCCAGCGACCTCGCCACGGCCGCCGACCTGGTGGCCGAGGAGCTCGAGGCCAACCGGATGGCCGAGGCGGCCCGGCCTGCCCTCCTCGCCGTGGGCCATGCCAGCAGCCAGGTCGAGCGCACCCCCGACCTGTCCGCGGACGCCGTGCTCGCCCAGCTTCGGTCGGTGGTCGTCGACCTGCTCCTGCTGACCGGCATGACCGCGCTGGAGTCCACCGACGCCCTGCCGCCTGCGCGGGAGTGAGGGGCCGTGAGCGAGCCGATCATCCCTGCCGGGCAGCCGACCTGGGTGCTGCACGTCGATCTCGACCAGTTCATCGCGGCCGTCGAGCTGCTGCGGCGCCCCGAGCTGCGCGGGCGGCCGATCGTGGTGGGCGGCCGTGGCGACCCCACCGAGCGAGGGGTGGTCGCCACGGCGTCCTACGCCGCCCGCGAGTTCGGCGTCGGGTCCGGCATGCCGTTGCGGGTCGCGGCCCGCAAGTGCCCCGACGCGGTCTTCCTCCCCGTCGACAAGCCGGCCTATGACGCGGCCTCGCGGGAGGTCATGGAGACGCTGCGCGGCGTCGAGTGGGGCGGGGTGCCCGTGGTGGTCGAGGTGCTGGGCTGGGACGAGGCGTTCGTCGGACCGGGTCTCGGGCACGGTGACCTCGGCGACCCTGCGGCGGCTGCGGCCACGATCCGCGAGGCCGTGCTGGCCGCGACCGGGTTGCACTGCTCGGTCGGGATCGGCGACAACAAGCTGCGCGCCAAGATCGCCACCGACTTCGGCAAGCCGCGCGGCACCTATCGGCTCACCGTCGACACCTGGTTCGACGTGATGGGTGCCCGGCCCACCGGCGCCCTGTGGGGGATCGGGGCCAAGACCGCCAAGAAGCTTGCCGCCCTCGGGATCGAGACCGTCGCCGACCTGGCCGGCTCCGACGCCCGCGTGCTGGCCGACCACCTCGGCCCGACGATGGGTCCGTGGTACCACCGGCTCGGGCGCGGCGTCGGTGACACGGTCGTCGACGCGACGCCCTGGGTTCCGCGCGCCCACGGGCGGGAGGAGACCTTCCAGGTCGATCTCGAGGACCGGGCCGCGGTCGACGACGCCGTTCGTCGCCTCACCGCGCGGGTCATCGAGGACATCGACCGCGAGGGACGCCCCGCCGTGAGGGTGGGCCTCAAGGTCCGGTTCCGGCCGTTCATCACCTTCACCCGCAGCCTGACGTTGCCCGGACCGACCAACGACGTCGCGGTGCTGGCCGAGGCGGCGGTCTCCTTGCTGGACCGGCTCGACGATCTTGCCCGACCCGGTGGCCCCGGCCCGGGGGAGCAGCCGTCCTATCCCGTCCGCCCGGTCCGGCTCCTCGGCGTACGACTCGAGATGGCAGACCCGGCAGATCCGCTGCCTGATCGGCAGCCCTGATGAACCCCGCTGTCCGCCGAGCCGTCACAGGGTGTGAGGACTCGGCGGAGGGACGGCGAGGACGGTGAGCCAGCGCGCCGGCGTCGCCAGGTCGTACGGCGGTCGACGGGCGGCCACCTCGGCCCGGACCCGGTCGCAGGCGAGCCGCGCCGACGCGATCACCTCGGGCGGATAGCCGAACGCCACCTGGTGCTCGGCGAACTCGTCCTCGTCGTCGACCACGACCGTGCCGTCGAGCCGCTCGATGACGTCGAGGTCGAGGTCCACCAGCGAGACGACGACTCCCTCCCAGACCGGGGTGGTCGTGACGTCGACATAGGCCCGGACCGGGCCGCCGGCCGCGTGGAAGGTCGCCACCCAGCCGGCCCCGTCCCGGGGCAGCAGGGTGACCTGGTCGACGGGGGAGACGAACGCGGCGCCGGGTCGCGCGAAGTGGCTCCCCGCTGGGAAGCCGACCCAGTCGCCGTGCTCGTCGGCGCCGAGGTAGCGGCCGGCGAACTCCCAGTGCGGACGGTCGCCCCACTTGGTCATCACCACACGCACGGCCTCGCCGGGGGCGGGCCGCGTGGCCGGGCACGGGGGCGAGGTCACCCCACCGGCCGGGTCGCGCGCCGTCGTCGGGCGCTGCGGGCGACGACGTCCTGATAGCGGGACCCCACCAGCTTGGCGACCTGATGGACCGCGTGGGCATCGATGCCGACGAGCACGCGCGCCTTGTCGGCCAGCACGCCGGCGATGATGATCTCGGCGGCCCGTTCGGGTGACATCCGCGCGAGCTTCTCGTCGAAGACGCGGGCGGCCTCCTCGGAGTCCTCGCCGATGTGTCGCCCGTTGCGGGCGATGGCGGTCTTGATCCCACCCGGATGCACGACGGTGACGCCGACGGGGTGCCCCTCGGCGAGCATCTCCTCCCGGAGCGCCTCGGTGAAGCCGCGCACGGCGTACTTGGTGGCGTTGTAGGCCGCCTGGCCCGGCATCGACACCAGGCCGAACAGCGAGGAGATCGTGACCACATGGCCGTCGCCGCTGGCGATCAGGTGGGGAAGGAGCTCCTTGGTCCCGTGGACGACGCCCCAGAAGTTGATCCCGACGATCCAGTCGAGGTCGTCGTAGGAGAGGGCCAGGACATCGCCGGAGACCGAGACCCCCGCGTTGTTCACCAGGACGTTGACGACGCCGAACTGCTCGACCACCGCGGCCGCATAGGCCCCGAAGGCGTCCCGGTCCGCCACGTCGAGCCGATCGGTGCGGACCGCCCGGGCCCCAGCAGCCGACGCCCGAGCGGCGGTCTCAGCCAGCCCCTCGACATCGACGTCGGACAGCGCCAAGAGCGCGCCGCGCCCACCGAGGTCCACCGCCAGCGCTCGGCCGATGCCCGAGGCGGCACCGGTGATGACCGCGACCTTGCCGTCCACTGTCCTCATGGCGTCACCGTCTCACGCCGGGCAAGATGAGGGCGTCGCCATTGTCACTTGTCATCGGGACAACTATGGTCGAGAGGTGACGTACACCAGCGACTTCCCGATCTTCTACGTCACCGTCGACATCGCGATCTTCACGATCCGCGACGACGAGCTGTGCGTCCTTCTCGTGCGGCGCAAGGGCGAGCCGTTCCAGGGCGCCTTGGCCCTCCCGGGCGGCTTCGTCGGTCCGGATGAGGCCTTGATGGACGCCGCGCGCCGTGAGCTCGGGGAGGAGACCGGGGTCACGGACGTCGTCCTCGAGCAGCTGGCGACGTACGGCGATCCGCGCCGCGACCCGCGGGGCCGCGTGGTGAGCGTGGCCCACGTCGCGGTGCTCCCGAGGCAGGTCGAGCCACGCGCGGGCAGCGACGCCTCGGCGGCGCTGTGGGTGCCCGTGGTCCCGCTGCTCGCCGGTCGGCGCCAGGTGGCCTTCGACCACCGCCGCATCCTCGCCGACGCGCTGGAACGGGTGCGCGCCAAGCTGGAGTACACGACCCTCGCCACCGCGTTCGTGGCCGAGGAGTTCACGCTCTCGGAGCTGCGCCACGTCTATGAGGTGGTGTGGGGAGCCGACTTCGACGCCGGCAACTTCCAGCGAAAGATGCGGCGCACCGAGGACTTCATCGTCGAGACAGGCCGGACCAAGCCCTCCCCGGTGGGCCGCGGCCGACCGGCCGCCACGTTCGTCGCGCGGGTGCCCGGGGTCCACCCGCTCGGCTCGCCGATCACCCGGGCGGAGCCGCAGCGGGGCTAAGCGACGATCGGTGGATCCGGGCTAGGACAGGGTCCCGGCACGGAGCAGCGGCTCGCACGCCTCCAGGGGCGATTCGGCAGACGATGCCGCTCAGGTTCGGCTTCCCCGTGACGAATGTCTCCTCGTCGGGGCGCACGCTCGGTCGCGACATGGACTACGCGGAAGGAAATCCCGGGTGAAGACACTCCTCGGCGTGCACGGGCGCGCTGTGACCTCGGCCCTGGTGGGCCTGACTATCGCCACAGCCGGCGCCGCCCTCGGCCCCGTCGCCGCCGCCTCGGCCGCCGACGGGCCGTGCTCGACGGCCGACAACATGGTCACCTGCACCTATACGGCGACGGGAGCCGAGCAGTCGCTCGTGGTGCCCGCAGGCGTCACCTCGCTCTCGGTGGTCGCCGTCGGTGCGCCGGGCGCCGGTTCGTTCGAGGACTTCTCGGGCCACACGGCCCTCGGTGGTCGCGGCGGTACGGCGTCGGCTGACCTCGCGGTGACCCCGGGGACCGAGCTCTTCATCGAGGTCGGGGGGCTGTCGTCGAACCCCGGCAGCTGTTATCCACTGGTGCAGTGCGTCGGTGGTTTCAACGGTGGTGGGTCGAGCCACTTCGGCGGCGGTGGTGGCGGCGCGTCGGACGTGCGCACGGTCTCGAACATGGCTGCCGGAACCTTGGAGAGCCGGCTTCTGGTCGCTGCGGGCGGTGGTGGCGGCGGTGAGGGCTTCGACACGGCAGGCGGCAACGGCGGCGACGCCGGACAGGCCGGCGACGCGGCCACCGGCAACGCGAATGTCCCCGGCTCGCCTGGCGGCGGCGCCGGCACCCCGTCGGCCGGCGGCAGCCCCGGAGGTGCCCTGGGCGTGGGCGGGCCAGGAGGGAGCGACACCGGTGGTGGTGGCGGCGGAGGCCTCTATGGCGGTGGCGGTGGCGGCAACCTCGTCCTTGACCCGACCCCGCCCGACTACCCGCTGCTCGGCGCCGGTGGTGGGGGCGGCGGCTCGTCGTACGCTCCCGGCGGAACCACGGGGCTGGCCGGTCCGGGCCAGGCGCCGTCGATCACGATCAGCTATGCCCTCGTCCCGCCGTCGATCACAGCAGCCCTGTCCAGCGACGCCCCGGCCAACGACGCCGGCTGGTACCACACGCCGGTCACGGTGACCTTCACCTGCGACGCAGGGATCTCGACCCTCACCGAGCCGTGCCCGGACCCGGTGGTCCTGGACCAGGACGGCGAGGACCAGACGGTCACCCGTGACATCACCGCCGAGAACGGCGGCACCGACTCGGTGACCGTGAGCGGCATCGACATCGACCAGACCGCCCCGGACGTCACCATCGCGGGCATCCAGGACGGGGCCCGCTATCTGGCCTCCCTGCCCCAAGGCACGTGCGTCTCGACCGACTCCGGTTCGGGGCCCGGCACCTGCACGGTCACCGGCATGCCTCAGGAGACCGACCGGGTCTGGACCTATGCCTACACCGCGGCGGCGCTCGACCTCGCCGGCAACGCGACCGAGGCGACGGGGGTCGTCACGGTCCTCAAGGCGGGCGTCGCCAAGAGCACGTCGGTC
Organism: Nocardioidaceae bacterium; assembly: GCA_020438665.1. The sequence continues at coordinate 10,053 of JAGQUE010000274.1, forward strand.
AAGGGCGTCTGGGCGGTCACGACCAAGCGGGCCTACGACCTCGTCGTTGCCGCGCCCAGCCGGGTCCGGCTCGTCGGGGTGGCGCCCGGCCACGCCAGGCACGCCGGTCCACACCGTCCGTTCACCCGGTCCGGCTCGGTGCTGGGATCGAAGCGCTGGGTGACGTCGGTGCGCATCACGGCGGCGATGGCGGAGCACCGGGTCTGGACCTACACGGTCAAGGTCGGCTCCCGGCTGCAGAGGATCAAGGTGCGCGTCACCGGCTGAGCGTCACCGGCCGAGCGTCACCGGCGGAGCGTCTCAGCGGGCGCCGGGACGAACGGCGTGCGCTGCGGCAGCATGATCGAGATCGTCGTGCTGCCGGGGACGCTCGTCAGCGAGACGGTCCCGCCGTGGGCGGTGACGATCGCCTTGACCAGCGACAACCCGAGCCCGACGCCGCCTTCGCCGTTGCGACTGCGGGCAGCGTCTCCGCGGGCGAACCGCTCGAAGGCCTTGTCGACCAGCTCGGTCGGGAAGCCGGGCCCGTCGTCGTGGACGGCGACGAGTCCGGGCCGCGCGCTGACGGTCACCGTGGTTCCCGCCGGGGTGTAGCGCCGCGCGTTGGAGAGCAGGTTGGTCACCACCTGGTGCAGCCGCTGTTCGTCACCAACGACCTCCACGGCGTCCTCGGGCAGGTCGAGCCGCCACAGGTGGCGGGGGGACAGGATCTGCGCGTCCGAGACCGCCTCGACCAGCAGGCGGCTGAGGTCGACGGGCTTGCGCTCCAAGGGGCGGCCAGCGTCCAGCCGGGCCAACAGGAGCAGGTCCTCGACCAGCGTGGTCATCCGCTCGGACTCCTGGGAGACCTTGTCGAGCGCGGTGCGCACGCTCTCGGTGTCGTCGGGCCTCTTGCGGGCGAGCTCGGTGTAACCCTTCACGGTGGCCAAGGGGGTCCGCAGCTCGTGGGAGGCGTCGGCGACGAACTGACGCACCTGCTGCTCGCTGCGGTGCCGAGCCTCCAGCGAGCTCTCGACGTGGGTCAGCAGGGTGTTGAGTGCGGCACCCACCTGGCCGACCTCGGTGCGCTCGTCCGTCAGGTGTTCGGGCACCCGCTGGGACAGGTTGATCTCGCCCTCGGCCAAGGGCAGCTGGGCCACCTCGTGGGCCGTCCCCGCCACCTCGCGCAGCGGTCGCAGCTGGCGGCGTACGAGGGCCAGGCCGGCGGCAGCCGCCAGGGCGACCCCGGCGGCGGCGAGCGCGAGACCCCAGGTGAGGAAGCTGACCAACGTGCGGGAGATGTCGCTGGACGGCAGCCCGGTGAACAGTCGCGTGGTCGCCCCGGACTGGTCGGAGACCGTGCGTACGACGACGTGGTACTCGCCCATGGACAGGTGGACGACATGCACCCGGCCGTCGGTCGGGACCGGGTCGAGGGTGGCCAGGTCGTCGGCGGTGAGGTCCGTCCCGAGATCGTCGCCGTCGCCCGCAGTGAGGACCGACCCCCGGCCGCCCGCCGTCCCGGAGACCGGGAGGGCAGCACTCAGGGTCCCGGGGATGCCGTAGTGGTTGTGGTCGTCGTCCTGGTCACCGCTGAGCTCGTCGTCGGGCGGGCGGACGGGCAGGGCGCCGGGCGGCGCGACCTTCGTCAGCAGCACCTGCTCGTCGAGGCGGTGCCCCAGATAGCTGCGCATGGCGAACGTCGTCAGCCCCACCACCAGCAGGCTGACCACCGCGACCAGCAGGACCGCGGTGGTGACGAGGCGACCGGTCAGCGACCTCATGCGTCACCGGTGGCCGGCTTGAGGACATAGCCGGCACCACGCATCGTGTGGATCATCGGGTCACGCCCCGCGTCGACCTTCTTGCGCAGGTAGGAGATATAGAGCTCCACGACGTTGGCCTGGCCGCCGAAGTCGTAGTTCCACACCCGGTCGAGGATCTGGGCCTTGCTCAGCACTCGTCGAGGGTTGCGCATCAGGTAGCGCAGCAGCTCGAACTCGGTGGCGGTCAACGAGATCTCGGTGCCCGCGCGGGCCACTTCGTGGCTGTCCTCGTCGAGGGTCAGGTCGCCGACGGTCAACACGTTCTGTTGGCTGGCGGTCATCGCCCCGGCCCGACGCATCAGCCCGCGCAGCCGGGCGACGACCTCCTCGAGCGAGAACGGCTTGGTGACATAGTCGTCGCCGCCGGCGGTGAGGCCGGCGACGCGGTCCTCGACGGAGTCGCGCGCGGTCAGGAACAGCACGGGTACGCCGGGGTCGGTGGTGCGCATGCGACGGAGCACCTCGAGGCCGTCGAAGTCCGGGAGCATCATGTCGAGCACCACCGCGTCGGGCTGGAACTCCCGGGCGGCGGTGACCGCCTTGCTCCCGGTGTGGGCCTGCCGCACCTCCCAGCCTTCATAGCGCAACGCCATCGCGATCAGCTCGGCGAGGTTGATCTCGTCATCGACGACGAGGACGCGCAGGGGGGATCCGTCCGGGCGCTGCAGCTCCATGGTCACCACTCTGACCAGGCTACCTATGTGTTTGCTGTGGGCGACCTGTTGCCCGGCTCCGGGTGCCGACCGGTCCAGTCCATGACCGCCCACACGGGACCCTTCACCGATTCACAGGTCCACCACAGCCGGTCGGCGCAGACTGGGCCCATGGCCGATGAGCAGTCCACTCCCGACAACGTCGACCCGACCCCGGGCCCGGTCGAACCCGCCGAACCGGCCCCCGTGGTGGCAGCGGGGTCGCCGCGCTTGCGGTGGCAGGACCGGGTGTTGCGCCTGCCCTCCGTGATCGCGGTCGCACTGGCGACGCTGATCGTCGGCGGTTTCGCCGGTGCCGGCGTTGGTGCCTGGCTCCACCACGACCACGGTCGTTTCGACGGTCCCGGTCGCATGGGCCACCTGGGTCAGTTCGGCGACGGCATGCGCGAGGGTGACGGGTGGGGCATGATTCCCGGCCGCGACGGCGATCACGACGGCTGGGGCCAACAGGGTCGGCCCGGCTGGGGCCAGAACGGCCCCGGCGGCGCCCCGATGATGCCCGGCTGGGGCCAGGACGGCGGCCAGGGCACCCAGGGTGGACAGAACGGCCAGAGCGTTCCGACGCCGCCCTCGGCCTCGCCGTCCCAGAACGGCTGAGCGGTCGGGCCTGCGTCCCGCGACGACGATCCGGGGCCCCTGCGAAGGGCCGGGACCCGCAGACTTATGCTGCCTGTGACCAATCACGGGGGGCTCCATGTCGCTGTTCCGCCGGGTCGGCCTGCTCCTGGCCGGCGCGACCGTCTCTGCTCTGCTCGTCGCGATCCCGGTGTCCCCGGCGCACGCCGACTATGACCTCGGAGTGACCTGGCCCGACGTCGCGGAGGTCAACCCCAATGCCACCGACTACCAGGTCACCGTCGTCGACTCCGGGCCGGGCGACCTCGAGGCGCGATGGTTTGGCGACCGACAGACCATTCCGCACGAAGGCACCGTGACGTTGAACCTGCCGGCCGACGGTGACGCTCGACGTGTGGAGATCTGGCGATGCGACAGCACCTGCGAGTGGGCCGGAGTCTCGTCCCCGGTCATCTCGGTCCACCGCCACCTCGACGCCTCTCTTTCGGCGGCCAGCACCCGGATCACGTCGCCCGCGACGCTGACCGCATCGCTGAGGGTCTACTCGTTCGTGGGACAGTCGACATCGACCTTCGACTGGGTGCTGCGCGATGCAGACTCCGCAGAGATCGTCTCTGGTTCCGATGCGCTGGCTGCGGGCACCAACTCGTTCACCGTCGACGTCCCCGCCGGGCTACCCGACGGCCCCTTGACGCTCGCGGCGACACCGCATGGTTCCTTCGCGGGCGGACCCCTCCTGGCCGCCGAGCGCACGCTGCCGGTGGTCGTCGACAACACGCCGCCGGTCGTCACCGTGACACCGGGCCAAGACGTCGTCTTCCCCTACGACGACGGCTACCGCGACACCCTCACCATCCATGTCGCTGCGGACGAGAACGTGAGCTATGCGTTCGACCTCCTCGACGAGAACAACGACTCGCTCGGCGCGCCCTCCCTGTCCACGGACTCCGAAGGCCCGACCCGAGACATGTGGTGGAGCGGGCGGGCTGACAACAAGCCCGTCCCGGCCGGGACCTACCACTTCAACGTGACGGCCACGGACCTGGTGGGCCATGTGACTAGCGTCGAGACGTCGCCCTTCCGCGTCGATCTCGCGCGCAAGAAGACGATCACCACCACGGTCGAAGTGCCTGCCGCCAAGGTCATCTATGACCGGTTCGTCGGCAAGTGCTCCACGTTGGCCAAGCCGTCCTCACACCGCTGGAAGGGCTCGGTGGGTCTCTACTCCCAGACCAAGTGCAAGCGCGAGAAGAACAACGCGAGCGTCGTGGTCATGTGGAGCGCCTGGTGGCTACCGACGTCGATGCGTGGCCTGCCCTCGTTCGACTTCGTCACCATCGAGGCCTATGGCGGTGCCGCCGTCGGGCATCACAGGTCCTACCTCGTCACCGGGCTCATCGACAGTTCCGGGGAGTTCTCCCGCCGTCAGCAGTTCCGGCCCAAGCTGGGATGGCACCACATCGCTACCACCAGTCGCTTGACCGACCTCAAGACCTGGGTCCGCTACCAGGACGGACGTCCCTATGTCGTCTGGAGCAGTGGGCTCACGGTCGGGTCGCGCTACGACATCAAGTCCTTCCAGATGCGGGCTCGCTTCGAGGCGCTCGTCGAGCCCGATGGCACCCTGATCTCGGGACCGGCCCGACGGGGGACCCCGCCGTCCCCAGCCGTCCATCTCCTCGACGGCGACGCCCTGGAAGGAGTGTCCCGATGAGGCGACTTCTCCTGGTCCTCGCCATGAGCGTCGGGCTCGCGTTGCCGATGGTGTCGTTGACCCCGGCACACGCCGACTTCGACCTGAGGGTCGTGTGGCCCACCGACAAGCGGGTCAACCCCGACGACTCGACCTACTCGATCACCGTCTCCGACACCGGGCCCGGCTCGCTCGAAGCCCGCTGGCTGGATGACACCATAGCGATCCCGCACAACGGGACCCTGGGCCTTCCGCTCGCCCAGAACGGCAACGGTCGTGTCGAGATCTGGCGCTGCACGCCCACGTGCGAGTGGGCCGGTGTGTCGTCTCCGACCCTCAGCGTCCGCAGGTCCTTGACGGTGACAGCCCAGCCGCTCCTGATCGGTGCGGCGCCGACCCTGACAGCGTCGGTGACCATTCCGGAGATCTGGGAGTCGGGAGCCCTGGACCTGGGCTGGGTCCTCGCGGACGGCCCAGACGGCACCGGAACGACGCTTGCCAGCGGCCAGGAGATCGTGCCGACAAGCCACCAGCCCACCTTCACGATCACGGCGCCCGAGGGCCTGGTCGCCGGTGGGGACTACTCCTGGGTGGTCACGGTGACGGCTCCGTTCGGAAGCGGGACGCTCACGGGCAGCACGGCTGCGCAACCCGTCCTGGTGGACACGTCGGCGCCGGACGTGGCCGCCACGGCCAGCCTCGACCACATCGAGCCGTTCGTGGACAGCTATCGCGACGCGGTCGTCGTGGACGTGCCCGTCAGCGAGGTCGTGCATGCGCGCCTCGACGTCCTTGATTCCGGGGGAGCCCCGGTCGTCACGGGCTGGAACCAGTACGTGGGCGCCGGGACCACCGCACACCTCACCTGGGACGGTCGCACGCCGAACGGCAAGGTCGCGACGCCGGGCGACTACCAGCTCGACCTGACCGTGACCGATCTCTTCGGCAACCAGCAGACTGCGTCGTTCCCGGTGTCCGTCGGTGACGGCAAGCTGGCCTACCTGACCTGGCAGAGCGCGGACCTCAAACCAGCCAAGGGCATCAAGGCCCGGGGAGTGTCCTCCTGCGCGTCCCTCAAGATCCCGTCCGCGACGCAGGGCGCTGGAAGCGTCGGTTATCTTGCCGATGCCACGTGCTACCACCGCGGCACCGAGGACAACCTCGTGTGGACCGAGTACGTCGCGGCGCTTCCTGCTGCCTTCAAGAACCACTACCGCCGGCTCACCATCGACAGCCTGGCCTCCGGCCGCTCGGGCTTCAAGAGCAGACTGCTCGTCGGGCCGGTCCGGACGGATGGCAGCCCGTGGGACCCGGAGTATCGCCAGATCGCGAAGGGAGTGACCTGGCGTGAGATGGTCATCCCGGTGGTGAAGGCGACCACGCAGACCGCCGACGGGGGGAAGATGACCTGGCGTGCGGGCACCGAGCACCAGGCCAGGGTCGATGTGAAGCGCTTCCGGCTCACCATCGACTACCAGGTGCTCATGCACCCCGACGGGACCTGGGAGATCCCCGTCGACTGACCCAACGGGTTCCCCGGTTCGCCTGCGACCGGCCCCGTGGCGCTGGAAGACTCGCGCCCGGGAGGGTTCGTGTTCCGTCGTCTCGTGTCCGCGGCAGCCGCCGGCGTGGCCGCGACCGCCGTGCTGGTCGTGGCGCCGCTCCCGGCGTACGCCGACGGCGACCTCAGCGTCACCTGGCCCGTCCGGACCTTGGCCTACGTCGAGCCCGACGGCACCATCTTCTGGCCGCGATAGTCCCAGCGGTCGAGGGTTCGCCACCGGTCTGACGGTCTCCTCGCGGGGCCTCGACCGATCGGGCCGTTCCGCGCAGGGCGGGATTCGCCTAGGCTGCGAGCCTCACGTGGGGGAGGCTGGCATGCGTCGTACGCCGTTGTTCGTGGCCGGGTTGATCGTCGCTGTGGCGACGATGGGGATGTCGGCTCCGGCCCAGGCCGACTTCGACCTGGTCGTCACGTGGCCGGCCAACACCGTCGTCAACACGGCCAACGGCTACACGATCACGGTGTCTGATCCGGGCGGCCCCGACAGCCTCAAGGCCCAGTGGTTCGACGGCACGTCGACCTTCGTCGAGGACATCCCCCAGGACGGGACCAAGGCGCTGACGCTGCACGACGGGGTCGGCCAGTTCACGATCTTCCGCTGCCACGCCACCACCTGCGTGGACACGGGCGTCTCGTCGCCTGTCCTCAGCGTCTATAGCGGCATCACGTTGGACGGCGAGGTCACCGCCCCCTCGGCAGGGAGCGCCGCCAGTGTCCAGCTCACGGTCGGATCGCCGGTGACGACCGGGAACATCGCGATCAAGTGGCGGGTCTTCGACGAGTCCGACCCCGGCACCGACCTCGCGTCGGGCTCGCGTTCCGTGCCGGGGGAAGGCACCTGGGCGATGTCGCTGACCCTGCCCGTCGGACTGGCCGAGGGCACCCATCAGCTCGAGCTCACCGCCAAGGCCGACCCCGGCGACGGCGAGGTCACCGCGACCGTGCAGACCCCGCTGATCATCGACAAGACCGGCCCCGAGGTCGACGCCTCGCTGGACTTCAGCACCTTCTTCCCGGCCAAGGACAACTACCGCGACAAGGCGACGGTCACCGCCACCTCGGCGGAGGCGGTGCGCTACGACTTCTGGGCCAAGACCGCGGACGAGAGCTTCTATCAGCAATACCGACACATGAGCGCCCGTGCGCCCGGTGAGGCGGCTGTCGTGCCGTGGAACGGCAAGGACAACAGCAACACCCCGCTTCCCGCCGGCGACTACATCCTCGAGGTGCGGGCGTTCGACGCGGTCGACAACATGACGGTCACCGAGTTCCCCGTCACCCTCGACCTGGCCACCACCAAGACGCTGACCTGGGGAGCCCGTGTCGCTCCGAAGTCCCGGGTCGACACCAGCTTCGTCGGTCGCTGCTCACAGCTCGCCTCCCCGTCCGACCGGGGCTGGGCCAGGTCGCTCGGCCTCTACTCCGGCACCAGCTGCACGTCGACCAAGAAGCGCGCCGACGACGTCGTGGTGACGTTCTCCAAGCTGGTCCCCACGGCCGTCGAGGGCCGCTACCTCTCGTTCACGGTGGCGGCCTGGGCGGGCCAGGCCAAGGGAGCCGCGGGCTCGACGGCCAAGCTCACCTATGTCGCCGCCACGGGCGCCAAGCAGGGCGCGGGCAGGATCAAGGGCAAGCTGGGGTGGACCGACGGTGACACCGTCCCCGGCGCCGGCATGGTGAGGGACGTCGGCGGCGATCAGGTCGTCACCTGGCAGGTCGGCGTCCAGAAGGGCTCGCAGATCGACGTACGCCGGTTCTCGCTGACCGTCGAGTACGTCGGGCTGGTCGAGCCCGACGGAACCGTGATTGCCCCGCCGGCCTGATCGGTCGCCCCACGCGGTTAACGGTTCGGCCGATCCGGTAGGGCCGGGCACAATGGGGCCACCATGTCCGGCCCGCTCCCTGATCTGCGCATCAGCTTTCCCGAGGAGCTGCCGGTCAGCCAGCGTCGCGAGGACATCGCGGCGGCGATCCGCGACCACCAGGTCGTCATCGTGGCGGGCGAGACCGGGTCGGGGAAGACCACCCAGCTCCCCAAGATCTGCCTCGAGCTGGGTCGCGGGCGCCACAGCCTGATCGGCCACACCCAGCCACGGCGCATCGCGGCGCGGTCGGTGGCCGAGCGGATCGCCGACGAGCTGGCCGCCGATGGGATCGGCTCCGGCCTGGGTGACGTGGTCGGCTATCAGGTCCGGTTCACCGACAAGACCTCGCGCAGCAGCCGGGTCAAGCTGATGACCGACGGCATCCTGCTGGCCGAGCTCCAACGCGACCGCCAGCTGCGGCGCTACGACACGATCATCATCGACG
>JAGQUE010000275.1 GCA_020438665.1 Nocardioidaceae bacterium
ACGGCGTCCCCAGCACCGAGGAGCAACGTCAGCTGGCCGACGCGGCCGGCGACCTCGAGGAGCCTGCGACAGCCGCCCGCGGCCGCGCAGCCGAGGACCGTGCCGTCCCGTCGTCGACGCCAGCGCACGACGACGTCGGGCTTGCTCCCACCGCCTCGCGATGACGCCAAAGCCCGTTGCCGGTGCACGAATCGGCCTCAGAACGCCGCTGAGCGCAGCGAAACCTGGCCCGATCGACCCCTGGCGGCCCACGAGTTGTCTCAGAGCGATTTTGAGCGACCTGGCCACCACACCCATCCGGGCATAGAGCGGCCATGCCCGAGCCAGTAGCCGCCGCGCTTCTGATCGCCTACATCGCCGGCGCGGTCCTACTCGTCGCGGCGCTGGCCAAGGTGCTCCTCAGCTGGTCGACCGGTCAGCGCACCCGACGTGCCGCCGCTCCCGTCGACGTCGCCCTGCAGCAGCGGGCCGCGACGGCGATGGCCTCCGTCGCGCAGCTCGCGAACGTCCCCGCGCCGGCCACCGACGTACTCGCGATCCTCGGGGCGCCCACCGGTGCACCGGAGCGCGAGGTGGGCGACGAGGGGCTGGCGGTGACCCGCTTCCGGGCCGGCCGCCCGACCGTGGTGTTCGCCCAGGCCGCTCTCACCGGACTCAGCCCGGCTGCGGTGCAGAGCCTCGCCGCCCACGAGCTCGCTCACGTTCTGCGGCGTGCGCACAGCCCTACCACGGCGCATTACGCCTGGCTGCTCGGCTACCTGGTGCTCGTGCTCGCCGGCCTGTCGCTCACCATCACCGCGCTGGTGGCCGCGCCTCAGCTGGCCGGCCCGGCGATGCTGGCCACGATGGCTGCCGCCGTCGCGTTCCTCGGCCTCCAAGTCGCCTTCGACCGGCGCGAGGAGATCGCCGCCGACCTGTTCGCCATCGACCTGACCCGCGACCTCGACGCGGCCAGCGAGCTGATGCTGTTCTACGAGAACAACCTGGCGCGACCCCTGCCCGCCCGCGGTCTCGGCCGCGCGTGGGCGCGCCTGGAGCGGCGCTGGTTCGCCACGCATCCTGAGCCGCAGGCTCGCCTCGCCGCCATGCGTCGGCACCTGGCCGACCGCCCGGCCCCTTAGCCCGCGGCGGCGCCACCAGCGTCGGCCACGGTCAGCGACGCGGCTCGGAGCTGTACGACAGCGCACCCTCGCGGGTGAGCGATCGGATGATGCGCTCGCGTGGCGCCGGCGGCCACCCCATCGCGACACCGAGGCTCGGCCCAGGTCGGGCGGGCGCCGGTGCGGTCCCACACGCCGGCGACGCACTCCGGGGCCCGCTGGGCGTCACGGCTGACGGCGTCGCGGGCGATGGCGGCACCTTGATCGGCCGGGGAGTGGGCCGCCCGAGCTACTGACCGAGGTCCCGAAACGGGCGATCAGCGCCGCGGGGTACCGCGCCGCGGCGGCCGCGGCCGGTTGGCGTCCTGCCGGTCGCGCGCTGCGCCCTGCGACTTGGTCGGTGCCGGCGTGCTCTCGCCGTCGATCGGGATCTCGAGGCGGGACACGATCCGGTAGCGCAGGTCGCGGGCGGGGCTGTCGCCCAGCGGCTTCTCGGCCACGAGCGCGCGGCTGGCCACGCCGACGTCGTGCCCTTGGTCGTGGGCTTGCTGCAGCATGGCAGCAGTGGCCGGCCAGTCGCCCTGCTCGAGCAGGCGCGGGTCGAGCTCGCGGGCCAGCGGCGCCCACCGCTCTTCGGGGGTCTGCTCGGCCGCGGCCGCGAGTCGAGCACGGACCTCGCTGCTCTTGTGCAGCTCGGCCTGCGCAGCCTTCCGCGGGTCGGCGTCCCAGCTCTTGATCGCGTCGCGCAGGTCCCGGCGGGTTTGCAGCTGGGAGAGCTGCAACCGTGCCCGGACCTGGGTGACACCGGGCACCCACGCGCGGCTGGGACGGGCCGAGATGACCCGCATGGCAGCCACCCGCGCCTGCTCGGGGGCAAGGTTGTCGAGCCGCTCGGTGAGCAGCTGGTCGCCCAGCGACCGGAAGGAGGGCTGGCCGCTGGCCACCGCGGCGGTGAGCGCGGCAGGGCCGCGCTGAGCAAGCAGATCGGCGGGGTCGAGGCCGTCGGGGAA
>JAGQUE010000276.1:0-3038 GCA_020438665.1 Nocardioidaceae bacterium
GTGCGGGCCCAGTAGTCGAGCTGGCGATAGGTGATCCCGGCGGCGTTGCAGGCCGTGGGGCCGCGGTAGCCGGTGTCACTGGGGAGCGGGGACACGTCGTCGGTGAAGAGCAGACCCTGCTCCTCGGCGCGCTCGGCAACCTCCGCGTCCGCGTGGTCAGCGCCGGGAACCTGTGCGCGCTGGTCGTTGTCATTCACGCCCGCATCGACCTTTCGTCGGGTACTTCGTTGCGCGTAACTCCCGGGGGAAGGATCGTGAGGCGCATCCGCGAGGCGGGCACAACCACAACGGTGGAGTTACAACGAAGACAGTTCAAGGTAGGCGTCACCGATGGGTCGGGTCAACGTGGCGCGTCGGCGTGTCGCAACCCTCAACCTCAGGTTGAGGGTGAGGGCCGTTCATCCTTCGTCGAAGTCCTCGGGAGTCACCTGGTCGAGGAACTCCCGGAACCGCTCCACCTCGTCCTCCTGCTCGTCGGGCACCGTCAGCCCCGCCTCGGCGAGCACCTCTTCGGCGCAGGAGATCTTGGAGCCGGTCCGCAGCGCCAGGGCGATCGAGTCCGACGGCCGAGCACCTACCTCGACGCCGGAGGCGAATACGAGGGTGGCATAGAAGACACCATCCTTGACGTCGGTGATCTTCACCTCCGTGAGCGCGTTGCCGGTGGCCTCGACGACGTCCTTGAGCAGGTCGTGGGTCAGCGGCCGCGGCGGCACCACGCCTTGCTGGGCGAAGGCGATCGCCGTGGCCTCGACGGCCCCGATCCAGATCGGCAGATAGCGTTCGCCCTCGACCTCGCGCAGCAGCACGATGGGCTGTTGGGAAGGCATCTCGACCCGGACGCCGATCACGTCGACTTCGCGCACCGCTCCACCCTACCCTGGGCCTCACGGGCCCGACGTCTTGCTCAGGAGTGGCGCAGACCGGCCTTGACGAGCGTCGCGTGCAGGCGCACCGACAGCGCCGCCAGCTCGCTGGTGGCCTCGTCGGCGCGTGCCTGGGCCGTCCCGTCGTGGCCACGGCGGATGGGAGCCACAACCTGCTCGACGAGCCCGATCTCGCGGTCGGCGGCGGTCTTGAACGCACGCAGGTGACGGGGCTCGAGACCGAAGTCGGCCATCTCCTTGGCCGTCCGCGCGATCACCATCGCGTCGCTGTCGTAGTGGCCGGTGCCGGTGATGGTGTGGACCAGGCCGAACCTCTCCAGCTCGCCGAGCAGCTCGTCGGAGATCTCGGTGATCTTGAGGAGCTCACGTCGTGAGACGCGCACGTCGCTGTGACGCGCGAACGACTCCGCGCTCGGCATCCCGTCGGCGGCGAGGGCGACGGACGGGACGGTCGGGACGACTGGCTCGATCGGCGGCGGCTCGAGCCCCCGGTCGATGGCGTCGAGGTGCTCGCCGATCACGCGCAGCGGCAGGTAGTGGTCGCGCTGCATGCGCAGGATGTAGCGCAGCCGTTCGACGTCCTCGGCGGAGAACTTGCGATAGCCGGCCGGGGTGCGCTCGGGCTTGATGAGGCCCTTCTCCTCCAGGAAGCGGATCTTGGGGATGGTGACACCCGGGTGCTCCGCGCGCAGCAGCTCGAGCACCTGCCCGATGTTGAGCCGCGCGCGGGGCGAGTGCGAAGCAGTGGCGGGCACCGGTCAGCCGTTCACGTGCCCGGAATAGAAGACGAGGCGATATTTGCCGATCTGGACCTCATCGCCGTCCTTGAGCGAGACCTGGTCGATCCGGTCACGGTTGACGTAGGTGCCGTTGAGGCTCCCCACGTCGCGCACCGCGAAGTCGGTTCCGGTGCGGATGAACTCAGCGTGGCGCCGCGACACGGTGACGTCGTCGAGGAAGATCTCGCTCTCGGGGTGACGGCCGGCGGTGACCAGGTCGAGGTCGAGCAGGAAGCGGTTGCCCGCACCAGGGCCGCGCTGGACCACGAGGAGAGCGTGGCCAGCGGGCAGCGCGTCGACCGCCGCCGCGTCGATGGGGCTCAGCGCCCGGTCCGAGGAGGACTCGACGGCCTTCTCCGTGGGCGCCCCGAACGTGATCGTCGCCGTGGCGTCGACGGGGGCGTCAGCCGCCGCGGCTGCGGCGTCGTCCGGCAGGACGATCGGCGTCCCGCACTGGGAGCAGAACCGGGCATCCTCGGGGTTCTGCCGCCCGCAGTTGGTGCAGAAAGGCATCTGGGCTCACTCCTGTGGTGGTCAGGCTCTGAACCTACCAGCCGCACCCGCGGCCGGGGCGCGGCTCGACCGGGTCAGCCGTCGAGCTGCCCCTCATAGGTCGACGCGTCCATGAGACCGCCCAGGTCGCCCCCGTCGCTCGGCACGACCTCGAAGAGCCAGCCGCCGCCGTAGGGGTCGTTGTTGACCAGCTCGGGCGTCGCGTCCAGGGCCTCGTTGCGGGCGACGACCTCCCCGCTGACCGGGGCATAGATGTCGCTGACCGACTTGGTCGACTCCAGCTCGCCGCAGGCACTGCCAGCGGTTACGGTCTCGCCGACCTCGGGGAGCGAGACATAGACGATGTCGCCCAGCGCGTCCTGGGCGAAGTTGGTGATCCCGACCCGGACGGATCCGGCTGTCTCACCGGGGCTGCGGACCCACTCGTGCTCGGCGGTGTACTTGAGGTCTTCGGGGTACACGATGGCTCTCCTTCGCGGGTTCGGCACGCGTCGTTGCGTCGGACCGGCGCACGCCGCGGCGGCGTACGTCGGAAGGCTATCGCCACCCGGGCTCAGCCCGTCGGCGGGCGCACACTGTCGATCCGGACGTCGTCGAGCTGCTCCACCTCGACGGTCGCGTCGTCGCCCTCGAACTGCGAGGTCGGGCCCGACGGGAAGCTCAGCGCCGACGCCAGCGTGGCCGGGTCGCCGATGACGTCGATGACATAGGGGGACGTCACCTCGGCCCCGCTGATGAGGATGCCGTCGATGCCTGCTGCGAACGAGGTCTGGGCGACGACGCGCACCTGGTCGTTGAACTCCATCGCCTCCGCCCCGGCGGCGCGCAGCTCCTGCATGGTGTCGAGCATCGTGTCGAC
>JAGQUE010000276.1:3255-10543 GCA_020438665.1 Nocardioidaceae bacterium
TTGAAGACGTCGATCAGGTCCTGCTCGCGATAGCCGGCATAGGTGTTGTCGACCTCGGTGGCGCGCAGCTGGGTGACCCCGGCGAAGCCCAGGAACGCGAGCAGCACGCCGACGGCCAGCTGGCCTCGGGTGGGATGGAGGGTCGCGTGCACGAGCCGCTGCCGGCCCGGGGAGCCGGGGCGGGAGGGCGGCTCGGCAGCCGGAACCTGCGGCTCCGGGGTCTGGTCGTCAGGCACGGAGGAGGTGCCTCCTGATCGCCGCCACGTTGGAGAAGATCCGGATCCCGAGCACGACGATGACGCCGGTGGAGAGCTGGCCACCGACGCCCAGCTTGTCGCCCAGGAACACGATCGCGGCCGCGATGACGACGTTGCTGAGGAACGAGACGACGAAGACCTTGTCGTCGAAGATCCCGTCGAGCAGCGCCCGTAGGCCTCCCAGCACTGCGTCGAGGGCCGCGACCACCGCGATGGGCAGATAGGGCTGGAACCAGACCGGGATGTCGGGCTGGACCAGCAGGCCGAGCACGACACCCACGACCAGGCCGATGATCGCGATCACGGGGTGTCCTCCTTCGTGGCCGCTCCATTGTCCACGCTGGTGTCCGCGGTGGCATAGCGCAGCGCCGGGAGCGAGGCACCGGGGAGCACGAGATCGTCCTGGTTGGAGATGTCGAAGCCGAACTTGAGGCCGCCGACCAGCGCCAGGAACCGCTGCCCTCGGGCGCTGTCGGCGAGCCTTGCCTGCAGGGTCAGCGGGTCCCCGATCGCCTCCACGACGTAGGGTGGCGCGAGGGGACGGCCGTTGACGTGGATCGCCACGTTGGCGTTGCGTATGGCGCTGAGTGTGGTGAGGCGCTGGTTGTTGATCGAGATCGCCTCCGCTCCCACGCCCCACAGGGCGTCGACCAGCAGCGCGAGGTCGCTGTCGCGGACGGTGGCCGCGTCGCTGCCGGGGGCGTCGTCCACGACGATGCGGACGCCTGCGCCGCGGACCGGCCCATAGCCGCTGCGCGCCTTGACGCCGTTGAGCCGCTGGGTCGCCTGTCCCTCTGTCTGGGCCGCGGACCGGTTGGCACTCGTCGCCTCGGTCACGTCGGCCTGGAGCGCCGCGATGCGGTCCTGCTGCCGCGTCAGCACCGCCCGCTTGTCGGTGATCTCGCGGATGAGCGAGGCGCGGCTGGTCTCGTCGACCTGGGCGTTGCGCGAGGTCTGCGCGGCCGCCGTCGAGACCAGCACACCGAATCCGAGCAGCACCACGACCAGGGCGACGACCCGGCGCTCATGGGGCGGCTGCTGCTCACCCTGGGCGCGCCGTTGCGCGACGAAGGCGTAGTCCTGGTCCAAGGACTGCCGCGTGACCAAGGTCAGGAGCGGCATCGTGACGTGCTCCGGCAGCCGCTGGTAGGGGGAGTCAGGCATGCGGCTCGGGCGCTCGTCGCTCGTCGTCGTGGAGCAGCTTGTAGACCTGGTAGGCATAGAGGATGCCGGCCCACCAATACAGCGCCACACCCCAGATGGCGAACGCCCAGCCGAACACGCGCGCCAGCACCGCGACCGCGCCGTGGCCGTCGCCGAGCAGGAGCAGAGGGAAGGCATAGAGCAGGTTGAACGTCGCCGCCTTGCCCAGGAAGTGGACGGGCAGCGCGCTGTAGCCGCGGGTGCGCAGGAAGGGCACCAGCCCCCACAGGAGGGCGTCGCGTAGCGGCAGGATCAGCGCGAACCACCACGGAATGACGCCGCGCAGGGCCAACCCGACCACCACGGCGAGGATGTAGAGCCGGTCGGCCACCGGGTCGAGGATCTCGCCCAGCGCCGACCGTTGGTCGAGCTTGCGGGCGAGATAGCCGTCGAGGAAGTCGGTCACTCCCGAGACCATCAGGACCGCCAGCGCCCATCCGTCCGCCTCCGGGCCGAGGACCAGCCACAGATAGAGCGGGACACCCGCGAGCCTGGCCATGCTCAACGTGTTCGGCACGGTCCAGACGCGGGTGGATCGAGGCGGCGCGTCGCGCACGGTCAACCTGCCAAGTCAGTCTGTCGGGGTGGGAACCTCACCTTATCCAGACCCGGCCCCGATCCTGCGGTCTACCCGGTCGCGTCCTCGTGGTGGGCGGCGTCCTTGATCTGACCCACGAGCTCCTCGATGACGTCCTCTAGGGCGATCAGGCCCAGGCAGCCACCCCCCGCGTCGACGACCGTGGCCATGTGGGCACCCCGGCGCTGGAGCTCGGCCAGCGCCGAGCGGAGCGTGTCGTCGACGCCGACGACGGCGAAGGGTCGGATCCAGAGGTCGGCGATCGCCTCGTCGCGTCGGTCGTCGTACTCCAGGACGTCCTTGATGTGGAGGTAGCCCAGCAGGTCGTCACCGTCCCCGGTGACCGGGAACCTGCTGTAGCCCGTGGCCGCGCAGACTTCCTCGACCTCGGCGGCGGTGGCACCGCGCTCGACCGTCGTCAGGGAGCCAACCGGCATCACGACCGAGGCGATGGTGCGCTCGGTGAAGCCGAGCGCACCCGACAGGCGGTCATACTCGTGCTGCGCCAGCAGGCCCTCTCCCCGGGACTCCTCGACGAGGGCGGAGACCTCCTCGCGGGTGTAGGTCGAGCTGACCTCGTCCTGGAGCTCGACGCCCATCGCCTTGAGGATGAGCCGGGCCAGCCCGTTGATCACCAGCACGAGCGGCCGCAGCACCGTGGCGATGGCCCAGATCGCCGGGCCGAGCACCAGGGCGGCCCGGTCCGGACCGGCCAGCGCAATGTTCTTGGGGACCATCTCCCCCATCACCACGTGGAGATAGACCACGATGAGCAGCGCGATCACGAACGACGTGGGGTGGATGGCGCCTTCGGGCAGGCGGACCAGCTCGAAGATCGGCTCCAGCAGGTGAGCCACGGCCGGCTCACCCACCGCGCCGAGCACGAGGCTGCACACCGTGATGCCGATCTGGTTGACGCCGATGACCAGGGAGATGTTCTCCATCGCCTTGAGGGTCTGTCTGGCCAGGCCCGAGCCGGCCGCGGCACGTGGCTCGATCTGGCTGCGGCGGGCCGAGATCAGCGCGAACTCCGCGCCGACGAAGAACGCGTTGCCGGCGAGCAGCAGCAGCGACAGCAGGATCGCCCAGAGCCCGCTCATGCCTGCTCCCCCGCCTCGATGCGCACCGAGAGCCGCACGCGGTCGATGCGCAGCCCTTCCATCGCCTCCACCAGGAGCACGGCTGTCCGCAGCTCGGGCTCCACGTCGTCGTCGTCCTCGTCGGCCACCTCGACCGGCAGCGGCACCTCGGCGACATCGCCGACCACAGGGATGCGACCCAGCTGCTGGAGCACCAGACCCGCGATGGTGTCGTAGTCCTCGTGCTCGGGCAGCATCACGCCGGTCTGGTCCTCGACCTCGTCGGGTCGTAGCAGCCCCGAGAGCGTCCACGAGCCGTCGCGATGCTGGCGCGACTGGCCGCCGCGGGGGTCGTGCTCGTCGGCGATGTCGCCGACGATCTCCTCCACGACGTCCTCCATGGTCACCACGCCGGCCTGGCCGCCGTACTCGTCAAGGACGATCGCCATCTGGAACCCGTCCTCGCGCAGCAGCGCCAGCAAGGGATCCAGCCGCAAGGAGTCGGGCACCACGATCGGCTTGACCATGATGTGCTTGATACGAGTCGTCGCGCGCTCCGACACCGGCAGCGCGACGGCGTGCTTGACATGCACGGTGCCGACCACGGCGTCGTCGGTGTCGAGGACCGGGAAGCGGGAGTGCCCGGTCTCGCGGGCCATCTCGATCACCGCGCTCGCGCGGTCCGTCTCGTCGAGGGAGTGGGTCCTCACCCGAGGCGTCATGATCTCGCCGGCGGTGCGGGTGCCGAACTCCACCGACCGCTCGAACAGCTCGGCGGTCTGGGCGTCCAGGGTGCCGAGGTCGGCAGAGCGGGCGATGAGGCTGGCCAGCTCGGTCGAGCTGCGCGCGGAGCGCAGTTCCTCCTGAGGCTCGATCCCGAGGCGGCGTACGACGGCGTTGGCCGAGCCGTTGAGGAACCTGATGGGCCAGGCGCTCACGGCGGTGAACGCACGCTGGAACCCCTGGGTCGCCCGGGCCGTCTCCATCGGCCGCGCGATCGCGAGGTTCTTGGGCACCAGCTCGCCGAACAGGATCGTGACGATGCTGGACAGGAACAGCCCGAGACCCAGCGCCGTCGGATAGACCGCACCGGCGGGCAGGCCGGCCGCCTCGAGCGGGCCGTCGACCAGCGTGGCGATCGCGGGCTCGGCCAGATAGCCGATCGCCAGATTGGTGACCGTGATCCCGACCTGGGCACCCGAGAGCTGGGTGGACAGCTGCTTGAGGGCACTTTGCAGGCCCGTGGCCGTCGGGTCGCCGGCGTTCGCGTCGCGCTCGACCGCGGATCGGTCCACCGTGACGAAGGCGAACTCGGCGGCGACGAAGATGCCGGCCGCGGCGACGAGGAGCAACGAGACGACGACCAGGACCGCGGCCGTCACCGGAGACCCCACCTGCGGCTCGGGCACATCGGATCGTGCGGGTCGTCAGAGCAACTGTCAGAGCCGTCCATGGGCTGGTGCGGGGTCCTTCGCTCGGGTGCCTGAGGCACCACCCTAGCGACTCGGCGGCAGGCTCGGTCAGAAGTCGAGGCGGCGGACGCGCTTGTGCCCGATGGACACGCGCCAGACGAAGAACGCCGTCACCACGATCGCGATGATCAAGAAGATCGCCGCCCAGCCGGCGCCGCCGTCGGTGGGGCTGGAGGTGTACTCGACCGTCCAGGTCCCGTCGAGCTTCTGCACACAGGTCGGGAGCTGCCCGTCGCGGGCGACGTCGCACGCCGACGGCCGGTCCTCGGCGGCGACGGCCACCGCCGCTGCCGGAGCGACCCCGAGCAGGAGCACGAGGAGGCCGAGAAGGGCGAGCGCGTGACGCATGCCGCCATGCTAAGCCTGGATCCAGGCCATGCCCGGGTCGCGCTCACATCGGCTCCTTGATCCCGCGGCGGATCAACCACACGTTGACGGGCCAGGCCGTCGCGAAGCCGAGCACCATGCCGAGCTGCATGCCGAACCAATAGACCGGCGAGTCTGGACGCAGGTGCGGCCCGGGGAAGAAGACGAAGGCCATCAGTGCCATCCACCCGAACAGCCCCACCTCGAAGGCCGTCAGGGACAGGAAGTCGGCCTTGACCGCCTGCTTGAGACCTTCGCCGAGGCTCAGGTCCCGCATGGGTGCGATCGCGAAGTACTGGAACGCGACTCCCAGGATCAGCGCCAGTGAGTAGTCGCCGATGAACTCCGGCCACAGGGCCATCCCGGCGATCTCCCACCCGATCAGGAAGATGGTCGTCTCCGCGATGATGTCTCCGAGGGTGCAGCCTGCCCCGCAGTGGCTCACCCCGAGCGCGACGCTCGTCCACCCTGGCCGCTGGGGTGGCTCGTCCAGGTGGTGCTCCGCCAGCCAGCGGGGGCTCTTGGGTCGGCCCCAGCGCCGATAGCCCCACGACGCGACGGGCCCGAAATAGAGCGCCGTGACGGGCCAGACCACCTCCATCACCCGCATCTGCTGACGGCGCCGCCGGCCGACGATGTCGAGGATGATGTCGACGGCGCAGGCCGCCGCCACGGCCAGCGCCACCCAGGCGACGACGACGAGCCAGGTCGGAGGAGTGGACCACATTCCTGGCCCGTACCCGCTCACCTCGCCGATACCACGGTCGTGGCGGGCGCGGTGACCAGGCCGCCCGTCCGCACGCGCGACGGCTCAGCCGGAGTCGTGGTTGGCGAGGAACGCGGCCACCGGCGGGATCAGCCCGGCCACCACCGACATGGCGACCGCCAGACCGGTCGACCAGAGCCGCACCCACCCCCAGGCGAGGACCACCAGGGTCAGGCAGACCGCCATGAGGATGAAGTAGGTGCGCCGTCGTCGCCGCTGCCGTTCACTGAACGGGAGCGGCACCTCGGTCACCCGGTGCGCCTCCCCGTCGTCATGACGATGCTCGCGCGGCACCCGACCACCGTACCCACACACCGAGGCGTCAGGACGTGGGATAGATCGCGACCTCGGTGGCCTTGACGGCGAAGATGGCCGGGGCTCCGGGGGTGAGGTCGAGGTCGGCGAGGGCGCGGGGGGTGACGTCGGCGGCGAGGTCACCGGCGCGCAGCCGGACGTGGCCACCGTGGGGCTCGATCTCGGTCACGACGACCGGCAGCTCGTTGCGGGGCGAGCCGCCGGGAGCGCTGAGGAAGACCGCGACGGCCGTCGGCGGGAAGACCGCCACCACAGCGGACCCGTCGACCGGCGTCTCCTCGGCCGCCTCCCCCACGATCCGCAGGCCTGCGTCGGTCATCACGCTGCCGTCGCGCCACACTCCGCGGACCAGGTTGAGCCCGGCGATCCGGGCGGTGAACCCACTGCGGGGTCGGGCCAGCACCTCGGCGGCGGGACCGTCCTCCACGATCCGGCCCTCGTCGAGCACGACCACCCGGTCGGCGAGCAGCAGCGCGTCGAGCACGTCGTGGGTGACGACCACCGCCGTACGCCGGTCGAGCACCCGACGCAGGGTCTGGCGCAAGCCTGGGGTGACCGCCACGTCGAGCGCCGCCATCGGCTCGTCGAGCAGCAACAGGCGCGGCTCGGCGGCCAGCGCCCGGGCCACGGCGGCCCGCTGCGCCTGTCCGCCGGACAGCTGCCCGGGTCGCCTCCCCGCGAGCTCGGCCAGGCCGACCTCCTCGATCCAGCGGTCGGCGGCCGCCCGAGCCGTACGACGGGACCCACCGCGGCTGCGCGGGCCGAAGGCGACGTTGTCCCGGACGCTGAGGTGCGGGAAGAGTGCCGGGTCCTGGGCGAGCATGGCGACCTGACGGTCGTGAGGCGGGACGTGCACGCGCCGGGCGTCGGTGCCCACCGAGGTGAGGACGCGCCCGTCAAGCACGACGCGGGCCCGATCGGCGGCCACGAGTCCCGCGGCCACGTGGAGCACCGTGGACTTGCCGGCACCGTTGGGCCCGAGCAGCGCTACGGTCTCGCCCTCCGCGACCGAGAAGGTGACGTCGAGGTCGCGCTCGGCGATGGCGGCGCTCAGCTCGAGGGTCATCGCGGGCTCCTCCCCTGCCGCGTCACGCCGATGACGACGACGGCGACGACGACGAGCACGAGCGAGAGCGCGACAGCGCCCGGTGCGTCGGTCTCGCGGCGCAGATAGATCTCCAGCGGCAGCGTCCGGGTACGGCCCTGCAGGCTGCCGGCGAAGGTGATGGTCGCCCCGAACTCCCCGAGCGCCC
>JAGQUE010000277.1 GCA_020438665.1 Nocardioidaceae bacterium
GTGGTCACGTCGGGGTCGACCCGCAGGATCACCGAGCCGCCGGGCCCGCCGTTGCCACCGTCGGGGCCGCCGAGCGGTTTGAACTTCTCGCGGTGCACCGAGGCGACACCGTTGCCGCCGCGGCCGGCGCTGACGAACAGCGTGACCCGGTCGACGAAGGTCGGGACTGCCATGGATGCTCCAAACAAATGCCGAAGGGCGTCCCGACTGTCGGGGACGCCCTTCCGGGAGGTTTCAGCGACCGGGGAGCGTCACTCCGCGGCCGGGACGACGTTGACGACCCGACGGCCGCGCTTGACGCCGAACTCGACGTTGCCGCCGACGAGGGCGAACAGGGTGTCGTCGCCACCGCGGCCGACGCCGCTGCCGGGGTGGAAGTGGGTGCCGCGCTGACGGACGATGATCTCGCCGGCGTTGACCAGCTGACCGCCGTAGCGCTTGACGCCCAGACGCTGGGAGTTGGAGTCGCGACCGTTCTTGGTCGAGGCCGCGCCCTTCTTGTGTGCCATGTCAGTGAGTCCTTCGAGTGTCGCGCTTGGTGTGAGGGTCGAGGGCGCGGTCAGCCCTGGATCTCCGTGACCTTCACCTGGGTGTACTTCTGGCGGTGACCCTGGCGCTTCTTGTAGCCGGTCTTGTTCTTGTATTTCTGGATGATGATCTTGGGGCCCTTGGTGGCGCCGAGGACCTCGGCGGTCACGGCGGCCTTGTCGAGGCCCGTCGCGGTGACCTTGTCTCCGTCGACGAGCATGACGACGGGCAGGGTCACGGTCTGGCCGACCTCGGTGTCCACCCGGTCGATCTCGATGACGTCACCCACGGCAACCTTCTGCTGCTTGCTGCCACTGCGCACGATGGCGTACACCGCGACTCACTCTCCTCGTCGACTACGTCTGGGGACTGGGGCCGCTCACGCACACACCGACCTCACGGCGAGGACCCGGGAGCGTGGCGAACACCAGAAGGCGTGCTGAGCACACCAAGGGTCAAGGATACGGATGGACGGCCGCCACCGCAAAACGAGCCTCCGGCCCGCGCACCACGGCCGGGTCGCGCACCTCGCGCCCCCCCAGAGGCTACCGTCTGACGAGGCTGCCCCGCCGCTCGGACGAGGCAGCCCGCATCGCGCCGACGGAAAGGAGCCGGCCTTGGGCTCGGGTCACTCCCACTCCCACCACCCCGAGCCCGTCGCGGTGTCGCGAGGGGCACGGCTGGCTCTGCTGGTGCTACTCGTCCTCGCCGCCGCCGCCACGGTGTTCGGGCTGGTCCGGCTGTGGCCCAGCGGCGAGACCACGGTGGCGGGAGACACCGCGTTCGCCGCGCCCGGGGTCACCTTCCCGCACGCCCGGGTGACCGCCACGGCCACCGGATGTGGCGGCGCTTCGGGCGCCGCCGGGGACGCGGCCGCAGACCGGTCGTGCGGCCAGATCGAGGCCGTGGTCACCTCCGGCGAGGCGAGCGGTGAGCACATCACCCTGACCGTCCCGGCCCAGGTGGCCGGGTCGGGGCTGGCGCGCGGCGACAGCATCCAGGTGATGCGGGTGCCGCCGTCGGACAACGGCCCGGGCGTCTATCAGTTCTTCGCGGTCGACCGCGCCTCCGGCCTGGGCTGGCTCTTCCTGGCCTTCGTCCTCGTCGTGGCCGCCGTCGCGCGACTCCGGGGTTTGCTCGCCATCGTGGGCCTGGGGATCGCCGCCGTCGTCATCACCCGGTTCATGCTCCCCGCACTCCTCGATGGTCGCTCCGGGATCGCGGTCGCGACGGTCGGGGCGTCGGCCATCATGTTCGTGGTCCTCTATCTCGCCCACGGGTTGTCGACCCGCACCAGCACGGCGCTCGCGGGGACGCTGGCGGGCATCGCGCTGACCGCGGCGCTGGCGCACTATGTCGTCGGGGCCAACCGGCTCAGCGGGTTCGACGAGACGGCGCAGTTCCTGGCGAGCCTGCAGCCGAGCCTCGACTTCCAGGGTCTGCTCAGCGCCGCGATCATCCTGGCGGGGCTGGGCGTGCTCAACGACGTCACGATCACCCAGTCGTCGGCGGTCTGGGAGCTGCGTGCGGCCGGGCCGGACCTGCCCCGACGGTCGCTGTTCACCCGCGCCATGCGGATCGGCCGTGACCACATCGCCTCGACGATCTATACCATCGTGTTCGCCTATGCCGGCGCGTCGATGACGGTCCTGCTGCTGCTGCGGATCTATGACCGGCCGTTGCTCCAGGTGCTCGCGACCGAGGAGATCGCCACCGAGGTGGTGCGCACCCTGGCGACGGCGATCGGCCTGGTGCTCGCCGTACCGATCACGACCGCCATCGCGGCAGCCATGGTGCCGCCCCACGTCACGACGCCCGATCCGACGCCCTCACCCGACGAGCCGGCCAAGCCCTGGTTCTGAGATGGCCGGACCCGGCGGTCAGCGCTTGCGGGACCGCCGCTTGATCGGGACGTGTCCGACGGCGGGGGCGTCGTCCCCGTGGTCCTCGTGGCCGGCGGGCTCGTCGTGGTCGTGCTCAGCTCCGCCGCCGACCTGGAGGGCCAGCACGGGTTCGGCCGCGGGCAGGGCGGCGGGCGGCCCGGCGGGGCGGCTGGCGCTGCGCTTGCGGGTCCGGGTGACGACCTTGGGCGGCTCGGGCTCGGCTGGGGGCGCCTCAGCGGCGGCGTCCTCCACCGGGGGCTCCTCCACCGGGAACTCCTCCACCGGGGGCTCCTCGGGCGCGGGCTGCTCGTCAGCAGATCCCTCAGCAGCGGGCTCCTGTGCGGCGCCGTCGTCGACCGGAGCATCGTCGGCCGGGTCGTCCGTCGCGGCCTCGACGAGGTCGAGCTGCTCGATGTCGTCGGCGCCGACGTCCTCGACCAGGTCACCGTCGACATCGGCGTCCTCGGCCGACGACTCGGGCCGCGAGGCCGCCGCCAGGTCCCTCGGCGACGGTACGGCGGGGCGCGCAGGCGGGGTGGCGGGGGCGTCGCCACCGCGGCCGCGACGGGACCGGCGACCGCTGCGCCGAGGCTCGTCATCGGCACGCTTCGACTCCACCGGTGCCTCGCGCACGATCAGCCCACGGCCGTTGCAGTGCTCGCAGGTCTCGCTGAACGCCTCGAGCAGGCCGGTGCCGATGCGCTTGCGCGTCATCTGCACCAGGCCGAGCGAGGTCACCTCCGCGACCTGGTGACGGGTGCGGTCGCGACCCAGGCACTCGACGAGCCGTCGCAGGACCAGGTCGCGGTTGGACTCGAGCACCATGTCGA